>NZ_MDGU01000020.1:0-38584 GCF_001705465.1 Lysinibacillus sp. AR18-8 | reverse complement strand
AGTAAGGGAAACTGTTATGACAACTCTGTCATGGAGAATTTCTTCGGCATCATGAAGTCAGAATTCCTCTACTTAAAGGAATTTGATAGTGTCGAGCATTTTAAAAAGGAACTTGAAAAGTATATAACGTATTACAACACGAGACGTTTAAAGGCAAAATTAAAACTGAGTCCGGTAGAATACCGAACTCAGTTTACCCAAGCTGCCTAAACGAAATAACCGTGTCTAACTTATAGGGGTCACTTCAGTTATATGCAGCTTTTGGGGTTTTTTATTTTTCTTTACATTACAATGTATAGTAATGCATGCACACAGTTGGCTTGTTGGGACTAATATAATATTAATAATTCTTGGCAGTGTGTTAAGCAAATTTATGGTTGCATTCAAAAGATGATGAACCATTGAGTTATATCCAGGATGTACTGGGCTTCATTCTCCTGTTTGTTGTCTTGAGGTTTACCAAAGTAGAAGATATTTTAAAAAACAAATGAAATAGTATAAAAAATAAGGACCTGACAGCTATAGAGACTGAAGGTCCTTTTTTATATCCAATTTTATATAAATTTATCTAAAAAAAGTGTTGCTCCCTTCTTTCATTAAATGACCCATTTATGAAAAAAAGAAGCTTCCCTTATTTCAGAAAAGCGCCCTTTAGGATACATCCCGCATTTTCTTTAGACAAAGAGAAAAACGCCTAAAACCAATTTTCATAAGGCTTCAAGCACATAAGTAATGTAATAAATGGGTTGAGTGAAAAGAATGGAGGAAATTCAACTTTAAATCAGATTATAGCTATCAATATAGTCTTAGAATTAATCCAATGCGAATTTGCATAAATAGACTTGCTACAGGGAAGACTTTTTAAAGAAAATTATGGAGGTGCGAATTACGTGTTTGAGAAAAAATTAGCACTTCATGAAACCATGGAATTTCATGAAGTCATTAACTTTATGACAACTAGTTTACTTAAATCGAAGCTGAGTCAAGGTGTGGTCTTTGATGATGATTTAAGAGCGTTATTGGACAAAAATGTAAAATTATCTACCCCGGCACTCACTGCTATGGTTAAGCTCTACTCAAAATCGGAATTGGAATATTAGGAGGACAATTGTATGCAAGACTATTTAGATCCTATAAATTCAGTTGGAATGCCTGAACTAACTGATTCGGGGATTGCTCTTGAGTTTTTACTTACAACTAAAACGGGTATTCGGAATCTTTCAATTGCCTTAACAGAAACAGCTTCTCCTGCTCTTCAGAAAATCTTGAGAACTCAGCTGGATGTCATGGTCGATTTATATTTCGAAATTTCTGAACTGATGGTAAAAAAAGAATGGCTAAAACCTTATGATCTTGCAGGACAAAAGGAACTGGATATTAAATCAGCAGAAAATGCGATTAGTATTGCCCAGTTGGATTTATTCCCTAAAGATATGAATCGAAAAGGAATGTTCCCTACCCCACCGAAAAAATAAACGAAAATGAGGGATTTTTTAAATGAAAGCTGTCACTTTTCAAGGTGTAAAAAATGTTGAGGTTAAAGAAGTACAAGATCCTAAAATAAAAAAAGCCGATGATATTATTGTTCGTTTAACCACTACTGCCATTTGCGGGTCAGACTTGCATTTGATTCATGGTATGATTCCGAATCTTGGACAAGATTATGTCATTGGTCATGAACCAATGGGTATTGTAGAAGAAGTTGGAAAAGATGTGACGAAGGTTAAAAAGGGTGACAGGATTGTCATTCCTTTTAATATTGCATGCGGGGAATGCTGGTACTGCAATCATGATCTGGAAAGTCAATGTGATAATGCAAACGATAATGGCGAAATGGGTGCCTACTTTGGTTATTCAGACACAACGGGCGGTTTTCCGGGAGGACAGGCAGAGTTTATGCGAGTGCCCTATGGCAATTTTATTCCTTTCAAAATTCCAGAGAAATCAGAAGTTCCTGATGAAAGTCTCGTTCTCCTTGCCGATGCAGCCTCTACTGCTTTTTGGAGTGTAGATAATGCTGGTGTGAAGAAAGGAGATACTGTTATTATTCTTGGTTGCGGACCTGTTGGACTGCTAGCACAAAAATTTGCTTGGCTGAAAGGAGCAGAAAGAGTAATCGCAGTTGACTACATCGGGTATCGTCTTAAACATGCAAAGAAGACAAATAACGTCGAAATTGTTAATTTTGAAGACCATGAAAATTGTGGTGAATACTTGAAAGAGATTACCAAGGGCGGTGCAGACGTTGTCATTGATTGCGTAGGGATGAGTGGAAAAATGACGCCACTAGAATTTCTTGCAAGTGGGGTAAAACTTCAAGGTGGTGCTATGGGAGCCCTTGTCACAGCTAGTCAAGCTGTACGTAAAGGAGGAACAATCCAAATTACCGGTGTATACGGCGGTCGATACAACGCCTTCCCACTTGGAGATATATTCCAACGCAATGTAGCGATTCGTACTGGACAGGCTCCAGTTGTTCATATCATGCCCCATGTCTATAACTTAATGGCTGAAGGAAAAGTGAATGTCGGTGATATCATTACACATGTCCTCCCCCTTGAAAAAGCAAAACATGCTTATGAAATATTCGATACAAAGCAAGAAGGTTGCATTAAAGTGGTTTTAAAACCCTAATATAGAAGTTTTCAGGTACTTTTGTCTCTGCATTGCAAAAGTACCTTTTTCATTGACCTAGGGGTACATATTTATATGTATTACATCTGAAAGTGATTCTTCAAAATGGCATTAATATTTGAGCACCAAGCCTCTTCGACTGGCGAACTACATTTTGATCAACAGAACTAACCCCTCCCTAACCAAAAATCATTATGTAGCGATTCCTTTCATTGAACAACTTCTAATGAACAACTCAACATCCCATTTGTTTTATTTCCATGAGGAAAGACGCTTTCCTTATTTGAGAAAAGCGCCAAATTTCTGAGTAAATAATTAGTTTGGCAAAACAGTTGAATAAGTTTTTGAACTACCTTAGATATCCACCATTATTAATATCAAATGTCGCACCTGTGTAATGCTTTGATCTATCTGACAAGAGGAAAATAACAGTATCAGCAACATCTTCAGGCATTACAGGTGTATCGATGAGCTGATGATTTAAATATTCCTCTTTTCTCCAAATAGGTATTGCATCCATCATAGGAGTGTTTACCATTGTAGGGGCAATGGCATTAACTCTGATGTATGGTGAGAAATTCACTGCACAGCTTTTAGTTAATCCCAATATAGCAGCTTTTGAGAGTCCATATATTGCATCTGAACTGCCTTCCATACCTGATACAGAAGACATATTCACGATGACTCCCTTACGTTCGCTCTGAAGTAGATATTTCCCGAACATTTGAGAAAAATAAATACATCCCTTTAAGTTTATATCTATGACTTTATCAATTTCCTCGGTTTGATAATCCAGTATATTCTTACCCAAATAAATCCCTGCATTATTAACTAAACTATCTACATCACAATGTTCTCTTTCCAAATTTCCAAAAAAATTGACTACTTCTTCATAAATACTTACATCTAGTTGATATGTATACAAATCTGAGGGGACATTCATTGATTGTTTTAATTCCCTTAAGGCGTCTTCATTAATATCACAAGCAAGTACTGAAGCACCTTCATCTAAACATTGTTTAACAATTTCTTTTCCTATACCAGAAGCTGCACCTGTTACTATTACTTTTCTATTTTTAAGCATCATCTATTTTACCCCTTTATTAAAAAGTTAGGATGTTATGAAAAACTCTACCTAAATTCTATATTATTGATAAGTATATCTTTGGCGCAAGAAGAACATTGTTTAACCTCTCTTTATAAAAGACCTGTTTTTTTAACTTATTACAAATTTGATTGATTTGTTGTCTTGGTTTAATATCCAACTTTTCAGAGAGACAATCATCACAATATATATCTTTTTGACTGTTAATAAAGTTTTGGACAATCTGTATATTAGATGTAAGCTAATTATCTTCCTTCCTTAAAAAGAAATCTTTGCTCACAATTATATAAGTCTTCCACTATACTTCCATTAGAACAGAGATAACGTCTGTTATGCATTACGTCGTGTTATCAATGTTTTGCTATTGAATTTCTTTGTGGCCAACTGAGGTAAAAAATGTGCGACACGCTTTAGAATATGTGTGCAGGAAAGATTGAAGTTTACATTAACTTCAATCTTTTTATATGTAGAGATTCCTTTAGAAAAATAAACTAATAAGTGCTAAAATAGCAGGTCCACCTTGTTTTAATAGAATCGATTTAGAGCTTGTTAAGCTACCATACAAAGCGACAATGATTACAAAGATTAAAAAAATGGCAACAATTTCAGTTTGCTGATGTGACAAAAATAATCCATACAATAAGGCGATCGCAATCAGACCATTATAAACGCCTTGATTTTTGAAAAGAACTTGAACATTTGCATTTTCTAACGCTTCTTCAGACAGATTAAATGTTTTTGCTGTTCTTTTAGAAGTAGTTGCAAACGTTTCTAAATACATAATATACAAATGCTCAGCTGCTACGACTAAGCTTAAAATAAAAGTTAATGAAGACATCCTATTCCCTCCTAAAAAATCTTTAAAAAAGCAATGTCCTCAAGTGTATCAAGGACATTGCTTGAAACTATTTATTAAAACGAACAATGCGGTCTATTGGTAGGCGTGAAGAACCATATGCTGGGGCTGCCGCTTCACCAATGGCTAATAATAAAATAGGAATTTCATTTGCTGGTAATTCCATGTATTCCGCGAATTTTGCTTTATCAAACCCACCCATCGGAACGGTATCATAGCCCATTTCCTTCGCTAATAGCATGATTTGCATCGATACTAAGCCAGCATCAAAGTGTACGATATTTTCTAATGTTTTTGTTGGTGCTGAACCATACATTGTCAGCGCATCTTGTGCAAGCTTATTGGCAATTGGTTCTGGCATATAGCCCAGCTCCACGTTTTTTGCATAGATTTCCTCAGCATTTACATACATCTCTATATCACCAATGACAGCAATAATGGCAGAGGCTGTTTCGATTTGCTCTTGATTAAATGAAAAGAAGTTGATATTCTTCTGAATTTCCTTATCATCAATGACAAGAAAGCGCCATGGCTGCATATTACTTGAAGAAGGTGCTGAAGTAGCATCCTGCAGCAGCTGCATGATTGTTTCACGCGGAATTTTAGTCTCTGCATTGTATTTACGAACAGATTTACGCATTTGCATAATTTGTTTTAATGGTGTAGTTGATAACATGTAGTTTCCCTCTTTTCACAATTTAAACTGCTTTTATTGTTACATTAATATTGCCCATTGTTGCTTTTGAATATGGGCATACCGTATGTGTGACCTCTAATAATTCCTGTGCTTCCTCCACTGCTAGTCCTTCAATATGCCCTTCGATTTCCACTGCAAGCACATAGTCAAAAGAAGCTTGCTCCATTAATTTCACTGTTACTTTAATGGTTGATGCATTTTTTAGTTTCTTTTGGCGTTTGATTAAATCTAATGCACTATTAAAGCAAGCACTATAGCCAGCCGCAAATAATTGTTCTGGGTTTGTAACATCCGCTAATTTGGAGCCTGGTGGTGCAATTTTTAATGATAAAGATTGATCTTCTGCATAGGATGTGCCACTACGGCCACCTTCATTAATCATTGTAGTTGCGTATAATTCTTTCATAACTGAAAACCCCTTATCTTTTGTTATTAATTAAATTGCATACAATCTAATTTTTACAAATTGAATTGTACACAATTTAATTGCGTTTGACAAGTAGGAACTTTATTTTTAATATAAATGGTAGTAGAAGAACTTTAAGAGGGGATTTTTATGCCTAATCATTTAGATAATCAGCTGTGCTTTCTTTTGTATGCAACATCTAAGGAAATCACTCGGCAATATACATTATTATTGAAGCCTTACGATCTTACTTATACAGGCTATATCACTTTATTAGCTTTAGAGGAAAACGAACAGATAACGGTGAAAGAATTGGGCCAACGTTTATTTTTAGATTCAGGAACATTAACACCGTTGTTAAAAAAATTAGAGGCAAAGAATTACATTTGTCGTGAACGTTCTAAGGAGGACGAACGATTAATGAAAATATATTTAACCAAGGAAGGCGTAGATGTAAGAAGGAAACTACCTGAAGTGTCCCGCCAAGTGATGAAGCAATCTAATATCTCAGAGCAGCAATTTGTACAACTGAAAAATGTACTTCAAGATATCGTTTATAACGATTGGAAAATAAAAGATGAAAACTAACACATAGCTATTCCATTAATAGGATGAATATGTAAATAAGAAGGATTGGAGCTACATTGGCTTCAATCTTTTTTTGTTTTTCTCTCCCTTATCTCCTCAAATGTTAATAATCATGTGGCTACCGTTAAAATTTAGTATACTTACATTTATTAATTAGTTTAATTTACAGCATAGATAAGTAATTTTGAAAGTAGAGGTGTTTGGATGAAAACATGGACAAAGACTATAAACATAAATGCCCCCATCGAAAACGTTTGGAAATTACTTGATGGCTCTTTAGCTGATATGCAGAAGATTATGCCACAGGTAATTGAAAACAAGCCTGTAAAAGTAACAGAAGAAGGGGTTGGCAGTATTTATCGCCAAAAATATAAAGAAGGAAAACGTATCGAAACGTATGATGTAGAAACATTGGAATATTCGAATACACCTGATAAAAAAATATTGAAAGTAGGCTTTGTACTCGCTAATTTGTTTGAAATTACGGCTTACTATGAATTAAATAAAATAAATGAAACAGAGACTTCCTTTACTTATTCCGTAACAAATAATGCGTTAAAATGGTTCGTCAAATTATTTTTATTGTTTGCATCGGACAAAGTAGTCGTACAATTTTTAGAACGGGTCAAAACAGTTGCTGAAGCGCAAGACTAGCACCTAAAAAATAAACCGTAGAACTCCCCTTGAGGTGAGCTTCTACGGTTTATTTATTACTAAAAGTCTGAACCTGTAATTTCTTTTAACTTACCGTTTTCTTTAATCTTTTTAAGGCCTTCATTTAACTTATCTAAAAGCTCTTTGTTCCCCTTTTGAACCATGAAACCATAGTATTCTTTTTCGAAGGAATCATCTTTAATTACTTTGATTTTGTCATTTGGATGTGCCTTGATATATTCATAAACAACTGAATTATCTCCAATCGCCGCTTCTACGTTGCCATTCAGCATCTCTTGAATAGCAATTGGTTGATTTTCGAAAGCAAAAATGTTGGGACTAGATTCACCCTGTAGCTTTTTGGCAGCCATATGACCAGTAGCATTAATTTGTACAGAAATCTTTTTATCTTTTAATTCATCCAATGATTGGATCTTTGAATCTTCTTTCACCACGATTAATAATTGAGATTCGTAGTACGGCTCAGTAAAATCAAATGTTTCCTTACGCTCGTCCGTAATTGTAATCCCTGCACCACCAATATCTGTTTCACCATTTTTAATTGTTTGGAATACCGGCTCCCAACCAATACTTTCCCACTTCACTTCAAAATCCATTTCATCCGCGATTGCTTGTAACACATCCACATCAATCCCTACAATATTCCCTTTATCATCAAGAGATACGATAGGTGCAAATGTAGCCTCAGTACCTACCTTATAAACTTTTTTACTATCTCCATCACCTGATGATGTATTGTCTTTCGAGCCGCAACCCGCTAAAACTAGCGTGAAAGCTGCCATAATTGTAAGCAACACCATTAAATTTCTTTTCATAGCCCATCCCCCTAGTATGATATTTTTTCCATAATGCGTATTATTTTTCGCAATTCGGAAATGTAAGACTATTACGTAAATTATAGTGACAATATTCTCTTTAGACAATACTTTTTTGTATAAAAATAATCATTTCTTTATAAATAGTATTATTCAATCTCGTTTTTAGGATTAAAAGGAATAAATAGTTAACCAGAAGCTATAAAAAAAGAATCTCCCCTCGGAAATTCTTTTTTGCGCATCTAAATCTTTATCGTATTGGATGTTCAAAATTCCAATTTGTATAAATGGCAGCAGCCTGAACTGGATTTGAGGAGGTATCTTCTGTATAGCCGCCAATTAAATTACCTACTCTAAAAGTAGGCTCAAATAGCTGTTCCTCCTTAGGTGGTGCTGTCGGTCCATCTATTCCTATTTTGGTTTTATCTGTCACGACTACTTCCATACCGTTATCCAATGTAAAGCTCAGCCCATCTTCTCCTACTTCCGTAATGGTCCCTTCGATATTTACTAGCGCACTTGCCGCAGGAGCTGAATGGTCCGCAACAATTCTCTCCGTCAAATCAATTGGTGTATCATGATTTATATTTACCATAGCAAGGACAGCAATCACTGCACAGGCTACTAAGCTTCCAACACTAATTCTTACTTTTTTCATAAAGGACCTCTTTTCATATTTCATCATCTCTTCCTGCATCTTACGCTTAAATTCCTCAGAAGCATGAATCTGCTTCATCACATTCTTATAAGCATTCATCATACTTTGCTCCCCTCTTCTAGAATCGTTTTCAG
Source organism: Lysinibacillus sp. AR18-8 (assembly GCF_001705465.1). NCBI lineage: Bacteria > Bacillati > Bacillota > Bacilli > Caryophanales > Bacillaceae > Lysinibacillus > Lysinibacillus sp. AR18-8. The sequence continues at coordinate 30,016 of NZ_MDGU01000020.1, read as the reverse complement.
CTTCATTCGTGCCCTTCTGAGCTTTGAGCCTACTGTATTGACGTTGATCTCTAATAAATCAGCAATTTCTGCCGTTGTATAGCCCTCGTAATAATGTAAATAAACAATGACTCTCTCTTCTGAAGGAAGCTCAAAAATTTCAGTAAGAACCATCTGCTCCTCTTTTGCAATAAAGGCCATTTCGTCTGTAATGGGTACCGTCTTCTTCACACGTGAGGACTTAAAATAATCCTTGCACTTATTAAATGTCACCTTTATGAGCCAAGCCTTTAAATGTGCTTCATGAGCAAAGGGCTTGTTCTGCCTCATCAGTGTCATATAAACCTCCTGCACAATGTCCTCCGCCTCAGCCATATTTTTGGTCTGTTGCACAGCAATTCGTATGAGGGTGTCACTATATGTTTGAACAATTTCTTGCACACTTAAGCCAGCAAACTTTATCATATTTTTCACCTAACCTCCTTCATGACATAATACGATTCAACTTTATCTATTCGTGCAACACATACACTTTAGCTACATTTTAATAAAAAGAAGAAACCATTCATGAGACATACAAATGTATCTCCCTAATAAATTACTGAATAATAGCCATGCAAAAACCCGCAAACCGTAGATGATTTGCGGGTCCCTCTCTTCATTGCCAAGCTCGATTGTTCCATTGCTTGAAAAATTCGTCCTCAGCCAAAATCGCTTCATAAATAGGGATAAAGAATTGTTTCAGAATCCCTGTCATCTCGAGTGTAGAAGTTAGCTCGATTGTAAAATGATGACGATCAAATAAGTCCACAATATACGCCTGCAATCTTCGTCCTTCAATAGTTTGCGTTTGTAGCAATTGTTGTACTTCATTTATTGTTTTTTCAGTCTTTTCTAATGCTGGGTACTGGTAAATTTCGATAAATTTTTGTGCCAGTACGAATTCTGTTGGATATGTATAAACCACCGCAGCCTTATTGTCTAGCAAGCTTGGAAAATTAATGGCCTTTGGTGTTATTCGCATGTTTTCTTTAAAGGTAATCCAAACTTCTATGTATACAGTCATTTTGCCCAATGTAGCTGGTATGCTTAATTGAATATTGTCACTCGATACGGACGATTCGATCCGCTGTGAATCCCATTCAATGCCATCCGCTGGTATTGCTAGTGAACAAATTTCATAAAAGGCCTGTTTCACTATATCGTGTTGATGAACGCTTGCTTGCGCAGTCAGCGTGACTTCTTTGGAAGGCTTCACCAATCCATTTGTTAAAGCAAATAATAGTAGATCCCCATTTAGATAAAATTGATCATCATAGGAGGATACGGATAGGCGATAAAGCAGTCTTTCTTGGCAATAGCGTGATACTAGCAGATCCATATTGTCTTGCCGTATAGCCATTTCTTCTAATTGTGTCACGACATTCGTCGATAGTGTGTCGATATTTCCCATTGACATCCCTCACCTTTTTGATTTTTCTGATTTTTTATGCAGAATTTAGATTTTTACTAAAATTCATGCTTTTATTATCACTTATTTATGGAAGAGAGTAAACGGTAATGTATACCAAAAAGGCCTGTCATGGTTGGACATGACAGGCCTTAAAATTAGACAAGGGGCAGCCTCGCTGTTGCGAAACTACCCCTTTAGTATTTATAGGTAACATTCTCGTAAATTGTAAAAGTCTCAACCCAATCGTCTGGGGAATATTATCTTGAAACCAGATTCGTTTCATCACCGCGGTAAAATTCCACTGTGTGCCTTCTAACTTAAGCAACGCAAACCCTACCATCTTTTGCGTCCTTGCAGCCCCAAAGCATGCGCCAGTGTGAATAAGTATCTACAAAAACAAAAAGCAGAATGCCAGATTACGGAAATATGCTACCTAAAATAGCACGTGTTCTATTATAGCACCTTATACTATAAAAGTAAAGGTCTATAAAAAATTACCAAGGAATCTCCTTAGAGCATTTAATCTGGTAGCCCTTTTCAGCTGTCCATTGGAGAAGTGTTTGCCAAAAGTTTTCACAGGCAGCTATGATTTGCTGAGGATTCGTTAGATTGCCCGTCATGACCATTTCAGCTAATGCTTTTAACCCATGTGGCTGATCATCCATCGCTAAAGCCTCAGGTAATACTTGTGCAGATGTTGTATAGCACTGCCTATGGTGTAATCCTACTATCATGGCACCTGTCATCGCTATTTTCATCGCCAGTATCGGCAAAAATGTAGTGGGACCCTGAACAGCTATGTTCCTTAATTTCCCCATGTATTCATACATTTCGTCTACAATGGTTTTGCAAATTGCTTCCTTAAATCGGGCATTCTCCACAGTGGCCGCTTTGTCTTTGAGTTCTAGAAAAAAGCCAGTAGGATCGTAAAGTGGCTGTAAATCGAAAAACTTCCCATTTGTTAATGGCCAATCTTCCTCAACCGTTATTGCCTCTTCGATAATCACTTCTGCTTGATCGAAATTAACCTCTGCCTTCCAATCTCCTGCTGTCCATTCATAGCTGTAGCTGTGCTCTAATTGATGACAGACACACTTAAGCTCAATGTCAGAAAACAGACCATCTGATTTTCTAGCCAACGAGCCATAAATACCAATTGCTCGAACATTTCCTCCATATTTTGCTATAACTTGTTGTGCAATCGAATGGGCAATCTGCATGCGTTCATCACTTGTCTTTTTTCTTGGTCCAATCATTTACATCGCTCCTTTTATAAGTAAGATCGTTGTTATTGAACCAAGGTGGACCACGGGCTTAACGAGGAATTTTTGCTGGTAACATCATCAAAACCTCCTTTCATCACATTTCCTGTAATTTAATAGAGCATACAAAATCGATATGAAACGCTTCATGGCTTACAGATTGAATGTGACCCTCATATTTCATGTCATATAGTAAAATTATTGCATTATAAGCTTTCTGTAGTTCATTCCTCATTTTGGCTAGCACTTGATGTTTAAATTGCTGCGAATAGGAAAATTCATCACAAAGTAGTTGCTTAAGTTGGTTTGAAGCTGCTTCGTAACATAGCGCTTCACAAAAATCCTCGTCGAAGGTTAAGCCGAAATCGTATTCAAATTGATTGTAGAACTCATCATAAAGTGCTTTAAACTCTTCCTCACAAGTACGGTGCTGATTTTCTGGTAAAAAAAGCTTTGCTAACTTTTGTGAAAAGGCTTCGTCCGTTTCATCTTCTCCCTGATAGACAGTGGCAAGATATGTATGTAACTGTTCTTCGCTTGTAAAATTACCAGCCCATATGGAAACATAGCCATTCTGTTCATCATCCATGACCTCATCCCTTTCTCGAATAAATCAATGCACCGCCTGAGCCCATTATTATTAAATGCTTGCCAGATGGCGAAAATCCACATTTAATCATGCCATCCAATCGCTGTAAATCAATAGCTGTCGCATTTTTTAAATAAGTATAATTAGTTGTATAAAGATAATCGAGTACTACTGTGGCACGTGGCCACCAAGGATAAATAACTTCAACCTGCCAGCCATCTGCTGTCATATGAATCCCATCCCCAGCTTCAAAGCCGAAAATAGATATTGTCCCCTGAGGCAATTGAAACGTTAAACGGTCATCACTCATTCTGTCGTAGGTTTCATCCATATCTCGTTCTCGATGAAGACGACGACCTGTTATAGGCTCAGTGACACTATAGCCAGAGCCACTAACTAGCACGATGTTTTCCTCATGATCCCAACCGCAAGCCAAAACACCATTGGCAGCAATGCTCGTTTCATACGCCCATGGAATAGGAGGTTTCGTGCAGATCAACGACTGTGCATTCGCCAGCAAGTCTAGCTCAAAGGGAGTTCGTTTATCATTGTTCACCATATTATTCCACCCTCCTCTTTTATTACCATATACTAAAAAAAGGCTTGTCTCAAGAACAAGCCTCTATACCTCTAACACACCATAATGAAATTTTGCAGTTATCCGTTCATGCTGCTGAAAGTCATAGGTCGCAAACCACTCTGAGCGAAAATGTGCCTTTAACACCACACGCTTTTTCGCTACACGCTTGGCTTCATAAACCCATTCATCGGTTAATGTGACATGCTCCCCTGCTAGCCGTAATGCCTGAAAATTATTGGCCTCTTCTATAACCTTCTCAAACATTGGGTCCATATAAACCACATCAAATGCGTTGTCTGGTAGGGTTTTTAAATAGCGAACAGCTTCAGACTGTATTACCTCGATGTGTTGCATACAGGCAGTTAACGGTAGCTCGGATGTATCATAGGCTTGCATCCCCTGTCTAACAATAAACGCTACATTTGGATTTGCTTCCAGTCCCACAACACGACCTGCTTCACCCACTGTATAAGCTGCTAACATGGCATCTGCCGCTAAACCTAACGTACAATCCAACACCGAATCCCCCAGTTGAAGCTGTGCCGCTTCCAAAAAAGGCTCTGCCTCACCACGGGCCACACGCTTTAATCGAAACGCCGCAGAATTGGGGTGAAAGAAAAACGGCTCCTGAGCCCCATAGGCGTAATACTCGAAGCGATTCTTCCCAGCGACCATCACATGTGCCTGCAACTCCTGCGAAATTTTGCGAACAGAGCGCTTGTTCCGTGGCTCAAACGCAGCACCTAATTCTTGACACGCAAAAGCAGCGAGCGCCATCGATACATCGTCTGGTCTGCCCGCAGTCGTCACAATCGTTTTTAGTTCTCGCATGTTTGCTCTAACACGCCAGTTAAATGAGAGACAATCTGCTCCACAGGGAATCCCTCAATTTGTTCACGTGGGATAAAGTAAGCCAACTCCCCATCCTTTAAAATCGCCATAGATGGTGAGCTAGGTGGCACATCCTCAAAATAACCACGCATCGCTGCAGTCGCCTCTGGATCCTGCCCCGCAAACACCGTCACAAGATGATCTGGCTTCACCGCTGCTATTGCCTCACGCGCCGCTGGACGAGCAAGCCCTGCCGCACAACCACAAACCGAGTTAATCACCACTAATGATGTTCCCTTTGTCTCCGCCATAAATTCATTCACCGCATCCGCAGTCGTTAGCTCCGTAAAACCAGCCTCCACAAGCTCCTCACGCATCGGCTTCACAACCTGCTTCATATATTCATCATAAGCGTTCATGCTTTTACCCTCTTTCCTATGTATTCGCAAACCTTATTATAGCAAGGTTTTGTGTGAATGTACAAAGACATGCTTTTTGCCTGATTTCGTAGGTTTTCGGGAGAAATGTGACTTTTTTGTGATTTTGGTGACTTTTTTGTGTAACGGATAGTGGTTTTATTCGGGGTCGTTACACACCTAAAAAATGGAACTAAATTGAATGTAACTGGATCATAGAGGAAAAATGACCAAGCTTAATAATAATTATATACCTGGTCGCTTCTATTTAATATTGATTTAAAGCACATTCAATTTCGGCTATCCAAGTTTTCCCGCCATAAACGACAAAAGTTGTTTCATTATCTTTCCTATCAAAAATCTTAATTCTCTGAGAGATAAGAAGATTTAAACCATTCTCGGCTCGATCTAAATCCTTTAAACTAATTTCCCAATATAAATTAGGATTAATGTTTAGAGCATGAGCACAAAAAATAAGGCGTTGATTGGTTAATAACAAGCGCCCTCCATCCGATTTAGTTGCACTATAATAAATGTTCGCCATTCCAGAGCGTATTGGTAGCTCATTCGTACCCATCTCAATTTCATGGAAAAAAATCTTTTTATAAGTTGGTTTAAATTCATTTAGATCATATTTAAATTGTTTCGAATCAGTGGTGATGATGTAACTCCCACAGTATTCACATGACTTATTGCTTGGGTTAAAAACTGCAGCACAGTTTGGACAATTCAAAGCTTTCACCATGCGTCATCTCTCCTATTATGGATTTATATAGAGTATACTTTGAAACCTAAAATATACCAAGAGTTTCTCAACAAAAAGAGTGGTTCTCTATAAAATAAAAACCACTTGATATATATACCATTTGATTTACAATTAAATAAAATTATAAAGGATGATGACATATGAAACTTACAGAAAAGGTAGAAGCAGTTATTAACGCTGCACAGGCTGCTAAAGATGGTGTTAGCGACATTAGCCGTATGGGATTAGGAGTAGCTGAAAAGCTTGATGAATACTATGATAATCACTTAGCAAAATAAAAAAAAACTTTTATAAATCACTTGATATATATCATGAGTATAGAAAGGAGGTTGACAAAGTGATTATGATAAGGTTCTAGCTTATCTAGTAGCTATCGCAACTGCTTAACTTACTAACAAGTTCCGCAAAAAACACTAGCGATATGAAGAATAAGCCAAAACAAAAGCGACGCCCTCTCGCAAAGGTAAACGTCGCTAAAAACTTACAGAAGGAGGTTAGCGCCTCCTTCCCTATAATCTTATCACATCCATTCAATTATGAAAAATATCGGATATGTGGCTGCTTTAGCATTTGCTTTGTATATCTTAACAGATATGGTCAATTGGAAAGAACCAAAGTTTTTTGATTACTCAATGATAGTCATTTATTCATTATGCTTAGTATTAGTGATTTTTAACATCGTTGTATATTTTAAAAAGAAAAGATACAGCTAAGGAACTTCATGTGATGAATATGATGAATAAACAAAAAGAACCAGGTACTCTATTTTATATGAGCGCCTGGTCTTTTTTGAGAAATTCTAATCGGAAAAATCCTTCTTTTCATTCTTATTCATTAAATATATTCCAGTGTCTGTTTGAATAACAAATTGATTTTTATATTTTAAAAACTCAAACGGTTTAGAATTCAGAGAGATATATTGTTCAATTTTCCCACTGTTTGGATTAAACGTTACAATTCGTTTATTTTCCATATCACAAATATATAATTTCTCATCGATATAAGAAATATATTCTGGGTAATTTAATCCTGTTAGCTCATTTTCACAATAAATTACATTGATTTCATTACTTATACCTTCAGACTTTCCTGGGAGTTCTTCATAAGGCATATAACGGTAGATTTTTTCTATTTCAAAACTCGGAAATTTATATTTTACAACAGAATTCAAAGTGGGAGATACGCCCCAGACTGCTTGTCCATCTGAACAAATTTTATACAATGTATCATAATAGTCAGAGGTTTCCAACAAAATATATTGAACAAGCTTATCATCCTCATTGAAGTGCAGTATGATATTATGAGGCCACAGAAGGCAAATCGTTTCATTTCTTATAGCACATGTCATAAAATTAGTAACATCAGAAAAAATATTGTGAGGTATGATATTAATATCATATTTATCCTCCCAATTTTCCCCAAATGTATTAATATAGTATTCACTAAGACTAATTAATTTTCTTTTTCCTTCTTCATTTATCCAACATTTCGCTATATTTTCGATGTATGAATAATTTGACTCCTCCAATTGACTAGATATATCATCCCATTTATCACCAAATTTACTTTCCACATACTCTTTTTTTGATATTTCCTTTAGATTTTCACCATTATATTGATAATAGTAAGTTTTATCCTCTTCTTCAGAAAAACTTACGAAAGATAGTGTATTTTCATTTTGTATAAGTGAATGTCCGTTCGAATGTAATTTTTTCATGAAATTTTTCATCCTCGCCTCTTAATCAATAATCAAATTAGCACCTGGTTTAGGCGTACTTACCGCACGAAAGAAAATATCAAAACTTTCTATTTGACCATCCTTACTCACAAAGCATCTTACCTCAGCTGGCTGGTTATTGATATTTGTCCAAATTTGATTATGCCCTTGTTTCAACTTTCCGTTGTCGTCATTTTTTGATATTATGTCAATCCCTCTGTCTACAATTTGCTGTCTATCTTTTCCTAATCTCAGTATACCTCCATCAAGATGCTTTTTTGAAAAAATATGAGCTTCTGTAGCTACAACATTTCTAGCAGTTTTTATTACCTTACCTGTTCTATTCATCGATGAAATATATTTCCCAGCTTGTAAAACCACTCTGAATATAGGACCTACCCAAAATTGTTGTACCGCTTCCTCACCATCACCAATTTTATCAATAGGAAGGGTATTATCTAATCCTTCGGGATATTCATAATTTTCATTGCCAGATCCTTCATTTATTTCTTGTGCAAAAGATATGCTTGGTAAAATCGTTGCGCATAATAAAAATGTAGATATTAGACTAATAATAAACTTTTTCAATATATTTACCCTCCATGAATTAATTGAATTTAATTTTCTGTTAATAAGCTGATTACTATAGTAAGCACACCCTCGAGTTATTATTATCCTATCATTGGAAACTTCCCCACTTCAATTGTTGAAACACGCCATTCTTCGGCGTAAAATTTACATTAAATTTACAATAACCGCCACATAACGCTATCAATCACGCCATATTTTGGCGGTATTTATGTAATAAGAAGGTCCAAAGTTACATTTATTTTAATTTCATCAGATTTTGTTTGACATTCTTATCTGATAGTATATTTTATTGTTTTTACAAAACCTTAACAATAATTACTATTAATTTCATTGTAATTTATTTGATTTTATGTTTGTGAAATAAAAAAGCCCATTACCAATTAAGGTAACAGGCCTTCGAATTACAAAAGAGTTAATATTATCTTTTTACTTCATACATTTTTGTTGTTTAACTTTCGTTGTTATAAACGAGTTTTAACCCTAAAAGATCGGCTAGCTCTTGTACTTGAAACGTGTGTCCTACCATCTATAATCACTGCTGGAATAGTTTTTGTATCACTAAGTATAACTTTCGCTTCTGTAATTTCAGCCCCTTTTACTTCCTCCAAGCCATTTAAAATGTCTAGCTTGAATTGTGCCTCGGAGATTCCCATACTCGCTAAATAAGAATACGGATCTCTATTGTTGTACCTTTTAAATTATCTGTATAATTCAGTTCTAATGCTGAACCTATCTGACGACAAAGGGCTATTACAAAAGGATCAAAAGAAGCGTTACCCACAACTTCTACTTCTAATCGGTCATCTTGAACATCAACTACAGCCGTCAATACTAATACGTCCTTTGGTACTTCGCATTCATAGCCAATATGTCGAGAAATAAGTTTATAATGGTCTTTAATCATTCGTCTTTTCTTCTCACGACTGTATTAACCTACGTTTTTAAGGTTTCTATACCTTTACGATTTGCTTCTTTAAATTCATCTAAAATCTTTGCCCATTTCTCCCAAGGAGATGCAAGGGCGTTTAAATGAAATCCACGTTTCTTTGCTTCAATATTTCGAGCAATCTTTTTCCCCAGATGTGATTTCCATTTAACTTCTGTATATAGATATTAAATAGTAAATATACGAGAATATTAGAAGTTAAAGGTACCTATTGCATCTCCCTACTCAATCGCTATTTGGCGAAAAAGAAAATAACCGCAATCACGTCTATCGAATTACAAGGATAGCTCAATCATCTATTTGATAATGGAACAGCCTATAATACGCTACGCGGTACTCATAATACAGCCAAAATGTTATTTGCCTATGCCAAAGAATCTGGATTGATTGAAATGAACCCTGTGGAAGCTAATTTTGTGCCGAAGAAGAAAATGACGTTAGAGGAAGCAAGCAGTGAGGACACAGCGAAGCTTTAACCAATGAACTGAAGGAATTTTTAAGTTACGTGGACAAACATCATAATATCATATATCGCACGCTAATCTACGCAATCGCTTTTACAGGAATGCGACCAGGCGAAGCTGTTGCCTTAAAGTATGAGGATGTGGACTTGGAGAAGAAGGTCATACACATCAACAAAACGGTGTATGCAAAGAAAAGTATAAGGGGTTACTTCGAGCTCACTCCACCCAAAACTGCAGGCAGCATCCGCTCCGTCGATATTGATGATATTGTAGTGGAGAAATTAAAGCAGCTTTACAAATGGCGCGAGTATCGAGAATGGGCTAAGTCCGACTTTGTTTTCGGCGATAAGGAGGGCATCCCCCCTATCGTCAAAATGCTCAACCAAACCGTCCGGCGCATCGGTGCACTCACCGACATCAACAAACAATTCCGCACCTACATCCTCCGGCATACACATATTAGTCTGTTGGCAGAGGCTGGGGTGGATTTGAACTTTATTATGAATCGGGTTGGACATAAGAATTCTGATCAACAACGAAGATTTATTTGCATGTTACATCTGGGATGCGCATGGCCGCTACTGAGAGGATGCATGATAAGTTTACTGAGTTGTTGGAAGTGTGAAGATAAAAATGGGGATACTAATTTCTTAAAGAGTATCTCCACATTTAAATTATTATGGTTTATTTATCTTTATTAGTGATAAATGATAAGAAATCAAATATATTATGTTTTTTAACAATTTTCTCTTCAACTATTTTAAGATATTTATGAATATAGATTTGAAATTTAATGCTATTTAAAATACATTTGCTAAATTTGTAAACTAAAAACTCATCGTTTTTTGAAAAATAAAACGTATCAAAGGATTCTTTTGTAATAAAAATACTTTGCAGTATTTCTGAAATTTCATTTTCATCCATTTGTTTAGAAAATTCTCTTTCTAAATCATAACAAACCTTATGACTAATCCCGAAAGTAAATAGTTCCAAATTGGAATTTTCGACTTTAAAATTATTGATTGCTTTTGCCAATAATGAAATTTCATCAATATCAAGTAAATTTTCTAAATAAAAAGCTTTTTTATGTATTCTATTTTCAATAAAATCCTTCTGATTATTAATAATATATCCTATATTTTGGTTAGCAGTACGTAACGCCCTATAAAATAACCCTTTATGTTTAAAATGAAATTCAATTTGCGTTTTTAAATTATCTTTATGAACAGCTTTTTTTGTAGTTCTTATTAATCCAGATGGGCTTAAAAAATAAAATGCTAGAACAATTATTAAAATTACTATTAGTGGTGAGGCTAAACTTATCCAAGTTTTCAACTCTTTGAATGTTGGTAAATTAATATTAAATATGTAACTAACTATCGGTATTTCATAAAATAATTGTAATATACATAATACTATTAATACGTTAAAAATATTAATAGGTAAGAACTTAATTAAATAAAATTTATAGTATTCTACATTTCCATTTATAAAGTATGTAGTTTCTTCATTTGTGTAATTCTTTACCTCTTTAGATGGGAAACCTTGAATAAATTTATTAAGTATATTTAATAAAAAAAGTTCTATTTTTATAGTTCTAATGAGATTTTTTAATTGTCTATTATTTAAGTAGTTCAGTTGTTTTCGATTTAAAAATTCTTTTAATTTATTTTGTACCTTTAGCATAACAACACTAATTTTTTTCAAAATAAGCAACATTATACCAACTGTTGCTAAATACATAATAATTCCATTTACAAGTATCATATTCTATCTCACTCGCTTCTTAAAGTGTTTAAATTAATTAGTAAAACCCATTTATTACATATATTATACTTTATTTTTAATGTTGCTCTAAATTTTTTTTAGACCTAAACTTTATTCAAAAAGAACTTAAGAATAAATGTTTACTTTCCGTGACTTTTTCTAAAAAACCAACCTCAAAAAACCCCTATAAACGTTGATATATCAAGACATAGAAAAAGCATGAACGCATACATTCATCATAAGCGTTCATGCTTTTACCCTCTTTCATATGTATTCGCAAAGAGGTTTTGTGTGAATGTACAAAGACATGCTTTTCGCCTGATTTCTTGGGTTTTTGGGGGGAATGTGACTTCGTGATTGCACAATTAGAACAATCAAAGCTTTCATTATGTTTCATCGCTTCTAGTATGTATTCATATAAAGTAATATTTAATTACTAAATATACCAATAATACAAAAGGAAAAAGCCCAGGCTCAAAATTATTGAATACCTGGGTTTATCACAAAATTATTTACTTCTGGACTTACTTATATTTCTTACATAATCCATTATGAGAAATACAACCATAGTGATAATACCGTACATTATCGTCTCTTTACTATCAAAATAGTAGTCCTCTTTATTATAAATAAACTTAGAAATGTTTATAATTATCGCACCGACTATAAAATAAATTAGAAAGTTCCTGATTAATTTCATATTTTATTTTTCCTTATTCACAATTAGAACTTCCTGGGAATAGTTTGTTCATCTTAGTAGAACAGCTTACTGAGATAACACTAAGATTTATTACTAAACCTGGAAGTGTTGCACCTGCAACTTTTTTAGGAAACTCTTTTAAAATTAATTTTGCAGCTTGTTTGAAATTAGATGCTCTAATTGCATCAACAATAATCGTTAATGATGTAGCAATACCAAAATAACTCGATAAACCTTCTTTAATACATTCATTTTCTGCTGCTCTAAATTCCATTGTTTCTCTTTTACCATGCCATTCACAAGCTACTGCAAATAGTGTAATTTGTGGTTCAGAAATTATATTAACGTCTTCAGAAGAAATTAGTAGGTTTTCTACTTCTAATCCCTCAATGATCGCCTCTTTCATAGAATTACCTTTTAATTCTGTCTCTATTATTTCTCTATCATAACCTACAATAACTTCTTTATTATTTTTTAAAACTGCTTTGTCAAAAATCAATTCAAGTGCTTCTGCTAAATCATTTTCTAATTTTTGTTCTTGATTCATACTTTCAACAGTACTAATTGCATACGAACTAGAGACCCCTGAAAAAAGTAACGTCATTGTGATCATTAAAATAGTCATTAATTTAAATTTTCTCATGAAATAAACTCCTATTGTAATCTATTTAGTAATAGTTGTTGAATTACTATAGTAAATATCCCTCGAGGTAATTTTATCCTAACATTCTTAACTTTTCTAAATCAACACTCAATCAACGCCATTTTTTTGGCGTTTATTATGTATATTTTGGCGTAATTTATAAATAAAAAACAAATCACGCCAAATCACGTCACTTATCCTTCCTTATTATTGGCGTACAAGTTATTACTTGTACATCTAAAGTAATATTTACTGTGAATTTTCTTCAAAAACCCTTGAAAACATTTTAAAGTTAGTTAGGTAAAACCATTCACATAATTGTCAAAATGAACAACTCTAAGTAGACAGGACTCAAGCCGTTCAAACGTTTCTGCTAACGGTATGCTTATAATATTTACATAAGTCATGCTTTTGCACCAAAATGCTTCAATCGGTTCGTATCAATACATCGACTAACACGCGACATGCTTTGTATCATATTGGCTTTGTTTTGATTCGCTTAATTTACTTGGAGGTTCACTATATATGAATGGCTGCTCGCCAAGCTGTGATGATTTTATTGCCGACTTTATGCTGAAAAAAGAGGGAATGATTAGTCAATGCCTCTTTTGAACGACACTATAAAAGGACACGTCCATAGACGCATCCTTTAGCTTGTAAAATTAGTTCTATTGGAAATTAAAAATCCATGTCATCGACCCAGTATTATTGTTAATATCTGTGTAATCAAATGTTATCTGAGCTTCTCCTGTACCAATCTTCTGCACATTTAAAAAAACATGTCCAGAAGGATTTGGACCCGTAATCGTTGCAGTGGCAATATTGTCATCATTACTTCTCGGATTACTGAAAGTGACATTTGAATTGTTTTCCCCTGTTATGGCAACCGTCAAATTCACATTAGTTGACATGGAATAAGGTTCACCAAATGTCCCACCATCAACATATGGTGGTGAAATATTAACTCTTGGTGTATCTGGAATTGTCACCGTTACGGGTGCTGACTTGTAAGCTACTACTCTAGTGTTATTATCTACTATTTTATAGTTTACCGTTACATCACCAGCTGTAGCACCTCTTATAGCCCCTGTACTTTGCTGAATTGTTGCAGCTCCTGTACCATTTGTTACAGTCCAGATGATGGATTGTCCGACTCCTGGAGGCGTAAAATTAGTTGCTGCTGAGCCCCAGCCAATAACTGAATAAGGTGCTGGCACCATGGGTATTGCTGCTACTGCTGCTTGTGGATGAACTGTCACAGTTGTCGTACCTTTTTCAATTACTACGCCATTAGCATCCATTCCTACATACGTAATAACTGAGCTACCTGCACTTATAGCTGTTACTTGGCCAGTTGTAGCATTCACTATCGCTACACTTGTTGGTTCAGCTACAAAACTTTTGTTTGTTGCTGTTGCAGATAAACCTGCTCCTACTGAAGCTGTTATTACTTCATCCATTTGCAGTACTTGCGAATATGTTGGGCTTTTTGCTGTTGCCTCATCATATACAGTGAGACTCACAGAATTCATTTTACCATTACTACTTGTATACGAAATGGTTGTGTTGCCTGGTGTGTGAGCAGTAATTTCACCTGTACTAGAATGAACTGTTGCAACACCTGTATTGCTTGATGACCACGTTATTGTGCCTGATTCGGTTGTTTCTGCTGTTCTACTAGTAGTTTCTCCCAGTTGTAAAACAGATGATGACGTTCCTACGCCAGTAATCGCTGCACCATTGCTATGGGTCACTGTGAAAGTAACTGAAGCCGTTTTTAGTCCATCTACCGTTGTTGATGTTATGGTCACAGTCCCTATACCAGTCGCTATTACTTTCCCCTGCCCGTTAACAGTTGCAACGTTCAGATCTGAGGAAGTCCATCTCACAAGTTTATTTGTCGCATTTGCGGGTACAACATTTACTGTTAATGTCTTTGTTTCACCAATTTTAAGATTTTCTATCACCTCATTCAATGTAATCCCGACTACAGGAATTACAATTGGTGTTGGTGATGGAACTGAGTCTGAGTCTGAGTTTGGTTCTGGTTTTGGTTCTGGCTTTGGTACTGGTTTTGGTTCTAGTTTTGGATCTGGCTTTGGTTCTGGTTTTGGTTCTGGTTTTGGTTCTGGTTTTGGTTCTGGTGTTACTTTATCAATCTGCTTTAAAAATCGAGAAGCAACAAGGGCAACTTGTTGTCTTTCAGCAATTCCTTGTGGATTGAAACGATTTAATGTATCGCCTGTCATTAGGTTTGATGCTACTGCAAAACCTACCGCATCCCTTGCCCAAGCAGAAATTTTATGCTGGTCAGCAAAAGTAAGCTGTTCGCCAAGGCCATTAGTTTCACCATCTAATGCTCTAGCAAATAGAGTGGCCATTTCTTGACGTGTTAAACCTGAGCCAACGCCGAACTTCCCATCACCTATCCCATTTATTAATCCGGCTTTAACTGCTGCTTCGATAGCTGGATAAGCATAATGAGTTGTTGGAATATCGGTAAATGTTGGAGTACTTGGAGAGTTAGTTAGATTTAAATCCAGTGCTTTCGCTAAAATCATAGCAAAATCTTGTCTTGTAATTGCTGATGATGGTCTAAATTCATCATCTGGATAACCATTTATAATGCCTTTTTCCACTAACTCGTTGATAGCATTTTTTGCATAGGAATTCTCAATATCAGAGAAATCAACTGCAGCAAAGGTGACTGTATTTACTGAAAGAAATGAAACGACAAAACTTGATAAAAATACTATACTAATTATAATATTTTTCAAAATAACACTCCTTAGTTTAGTTTGGAATAAGTATCTTTCATCTTCAATTATTAATTTTATAGCCATTTAATGTCGTTTCTATTAACAAACGTTAATAGTACTGTTAATTATTAACAGCATAGAATTATTCGTTGCTTGTGCAGCGACTTCTCATTTTACTTAGAACTCTATCATCACAAATTACTTGTTAAATTGTATCCCTCCTATCAACAAACTCATCTAGTTTTAACAGGTCTTCTACAATAAATATTCTTTACCTATTACTTTTTTTCCTTCTGTAATTCAATCCATCCATTAAATATATATTAATTACAAAATAAACAGTAATTAACGCTTACTTTCATATTCAATATATGCTTCTTCGGCAGTGGTAGATATGATAGCTTATATCCAACTGACTTAATACTGTGTTCTTGCTAGTATGTCTCAACGTTTTTTCAATGCTTACAGGTGCCATCATCTGGTATGATTAAACCTGAAAATCAATTACTAAAAAAAGTAAATATACTAAATCTTTTCAAATTCAGTACGATAAGAACTATGGAACTAAAAATGTGAATGGGAAGGTGACAATTTATCATGATGACGACAAAATTTTCTACTATGCAATATTTAATGTCACGTAGATCCTCGTCTAAGTATTATGGGTTGACGCGACAAATGAACAAGGAAGTTAAAGCTACATCAAAAGAGGATCAAGAAAAGATAAATAAAATAATTGAAGAAAGTAAAACTTCTAAACTATCTAGCAAACAAATTGATACGTTAAAAAGCGCTGTAAAGCAAGGGTTATTAGGATCTAGTTCTAATCATTTAAGCCCATTAGGTATGTATAACTATAAAAAATCAATCACAAGTTCGAATTCAAACTTACATTCAACTTTGAGAGCTTATCGAAACTCTATCTAGTTTTTAAACACCCTTTAAACCTATTAGAGGGTGTTTTGTCTTGTAAGACAGGTTTCATATCATGGTATTCAATTAACCAAAGTCGAACATCATGTATGCTTTTAAATCCTTATCCCTTTTAAACGTCCACTATATAAAAAGGATCACTTTCTTATCAGTGACCCTTTCAACGATTATTTAAAATTCTGTGGTTTTACCACTTTAAATGAAGCGACTTCCCCGCAGTTTTTACAAAAAGTCATTTGGAGTGGTGACCCTACCGCCATGATTGCGCCAATAGGTCTTATATTGCCCTGGCTTGTAGTACCTCCCACCTGTCCAGTCGTAAATTTATCTCGACCACAAGCCTTGCACACTAATTTTTCATTCTCCATCTTATCACCTCATTTTATGTAATTTATGTAAATTATAACATATAAATATCTAGTATGTGCGATGAGGGAGTCTACCCACAAACCTATAAAATATCTAGGAAAATAATGAAGAAAATATTCTTATTATTCATTTTGTTATTGCTTGTAATGAAACAGTTAGACTGGAGGAAAAACATTTGCATTTCCTGATGAAATCCTAAAAATAATAATGATGGGACAAGGGGCAAATCGTGAGGTAAAGACGAACATTTGAACATGACATCGACAGAAAAAAAATGCCATGCAAATTTTAACTGAATCCTATCCAGATGAAGGGCCATTATATACTTTGGAAGTGATTTATGAAAATGTCTGGAAGGACTTGATCAATGTATGGTATTACGAAAATTAACAGTGGCTACTTCCCTTAAATCAAGACAAAGCTTTGAACGGACACATAGATTGAAAATATAGATACCCCCATTAGGAACCAACCATAAACTGTTCGCTGTTTTTGGAATTCTTGAATGCCTAGAGTGAACATGAAAAGGCCTAAGAACAATATCATGAGGTAATTCAATTGGAAATCACGTGTGATTAGTCCGTAAACTGCGAGAGATATGCCTGTGATGGAAAAAATAATTTTTAAACAATTTAACATAATTCTCCACCTCCCCTTTTAGTTTATCATACACTAAATAAAGGATATAGCTAACTAGAAAGACATTGGCATAACTATATTTCCATAGAAAAAGGCATATGCTCATCCGCAAATCGGACATATGCCTTTATTTCTTAAACTCTTAACGATCCACGGAAGCCTCTTGCTGCGTAGTAGGATTCTGCTCCATTGTGGTACATAAAGACCATGTCATAGCGACGATCGCAGAAGATAGCTCCGCCTAGTTTTCGAATGTTGTCAGGTGTTTGTACCCAGCTTGATGTTTTTAAATCGAACTTGCCAAGCTCCTGTAGTTGGCGATATTGCTCCTCTGTTAACAGCTCAATACCCATTTCCTTGGCTACGTCCATAGCCGTATTTTCAGGCTTGTGATTTTTTCTAGATTCCCATGCTTCGCGGTCATAACATAAACTTCTGCGACCTTTAGGACTTTCCGCAGAACAATCATAGAAAATGAACTCGTCCGTGTTTGCATCATAGCCTATTACATCTGGTTCACCGCCTGTTGCTTCCATTTCGTAGAGCGACCATAGTTTCTCCCTATTAGCCTCTAGCCTAGCTTGGACATTTGCCCAGTCAAGCCCTTCATGACGAGATGTATTTTTCTCGAAGCGAACTTGCAAAGTATTGATTAGTTCCTCGGTTTGCTCTTGTGATAATTCCTTCGTTGACATTGTTGTCTTCCCCCTCACTTATTTAAATGACAAGCCTTCTTCTTTCAATGATGATTTCATAATCGGTAAGGAGGCTGGTCCAATACCATGCAATTTTAAGATTTCCTTTTCCGTATACATAGATAGTTTTTCCAACGTATCAATACCTGCGTGTACTAATGCATTTCTTGCAGGTGAACTCAATTTGGAAAGGAAGCCACTGCTAGGTTTATTTTCCTGATCACAGGTAGGGCAGCTTGGACAATCTGTGCTTTTGTAAAATGGATGTCCTTTTTCACAAACTTTTAACCTTTTTTCTGCCAACCTCATCCCTCCAAAGCCTTTACTTTTGTCCATTTTACCATATTTCTTCAAAGGGATTGAAAAGGGACACTTTAATTTTTCATCAATTCACGCTCTATTGAAGTTGGTGCTACATTTACTGATTTAACAACTTCTATAGTTAACTTTAGCCAAATTCAATTACTCATCAAAAAATCTGTTACTTGAACAAAATGAGCGGTGATTTTTTTATTGGAAATCTATACTGCAAGGGAGTAGCATCCTTGGATTTTAAATCATTGGTAAAGGAATATCTTGATATGATACAAGCAAGAGCTGAACGAGAAGTATTCCCTAATACGATAAGAACATACTGCTACAACTTATGGTATTTCATTGTGTATTTGAAGATAAAAGGGTTGGATATTTTGGATCTAGACGGTAAACCTGATGTTCTTACTAACTTCAAATTGTGGCTCAAGAACCCATATAGATTTCATGAAAATGTGGAGATGTTAGATTCCGAATATCTTGAAGATGACCTTAAAGTTTCTACTTCGTCCTCTGTTACTCGACAATCGGTCCCGAATGTCGAATAACTTAACTCTAAATTAAACATTTTAAGTAAGTTCTAATAGCACATTCTCTATTTCTTTATTGAAGGTAGATTCTTTCCAAAGTGTAACGGCCTCTTTCTCTTGATATTTTTCAATTAAGATTTGGATCACATTGTATCCAATAAAATACCCTAAACGTGTGAAACCAAAGTAGGAACCTCCATTAATTGAAAACCATTCATGGATAATTTCAGGTTGTGTACGTTTGTTTATATCACCCAAAAAAGTAGTGATAATATCATTTTTGTTATCCTCTGCAAATCTTAACCATTCTTCTCCATTATCATCGTATAAAAAATAGACCGATTTGTCAGCATCAGCAACTTGTTCTGAAAAATACGTTGCACATCCTTCCTGAAACAGCGTTGTAAAGGGATGAAACCACTGAACTTTAGACCAATCCATCCCCTCCTGATCTGATAAAATATTATGAAGAGTATGACCAAATTCATGAGCAATAATTACTTTTAAATGCTTATCATTAGAAGAGAGCTTTTCTAAACAAAAAGTCACTTCAGGAATAATTTGACGATGTGTAAATGCATTTGACCCATATGCTCCAACAATTATATGTACATCTTTAGTGAACTCGACATTATATTTTTGTCTGTAAGATAACACAACTTGTTGAATTAGGCTTTCGATTTTTCCACTTGATTCCTGTATCTCACTCATTTGGGAAGGATATTTTTCAATTGCGTTTTTAATCTTCTCATCTGCATTTTTACAATGATACAGGAAATATTCCTTGAAGTGTTGGGAGAACTTTTCATGGTAGTGTTTTAAGAACTGCTCCGAAGGCATGTAGTTTAATAAAAAATATGGAACTGTATTATAAATTTTCATAATTACCGTCCTCCATTATATAACAATCCTCTTCATTAATTTGAACTATACTTTTAAATTTCTCCAAATAATTTTTAGTTCCTGCTCATTTCATACAGTTTTTTCATCAAAAATTTATTATTACTAATCGAACTTAATTATTATCAATCTTTATTAAAAGGCCACAAAAAAAGCCTGTATCCATAATTACTTGGTAATTGAAGATACAGGCTTTATCTTTAAAAAATAATAGTGATGTATTGATTTGATAATACATTGTTCAATACTATATACCAATACACTATCTTCCTTATTCTAACTATCATTTTTAGGTATAATGTTTACAAATAGCAGTCTCTCTCATTTTACAGACACACAGAATAGATAGTGTCATCCACTTCCCCCTCAAAACTGTTGTGTAGTTTAAAAAGAAAGGTCTCGTGAATTCCGTTATTTATATTTATTTAAAATTTCTGCGGGAATATGACAATAATCATTTGGACATCTGGTTAATCTATCTTGATGTTCCTCTGCACTTCTGACATAGTTTGTAAGGGGCAATATTTCAACCATTATAAGCTCGTAATCATTTTGCTCTCTAAGAAATGCCTTCGCCTCTTTTAAATGCTCAGGATTTTCACTATATACGCCTGTTCTATATTTTTCGCCAACATCCTGTCCTTGTCTATTCAAACTGTAAGGATCAATGATTTCGAATAAATAGCCCATTAAATCTCGAATGGTTACAACTGTTGGATCAAACCCTGTTTTTACACATTCAGCGTATCCATCATAATCGCCCTCAAGCGTACGACTTGTTCCATTCGCTCTTCCTGCTTCTGTAAACGTAACTCCTGGTAGCGTTTTTATAAAAGCTTGTACGCCCCATAAACATCCACCAGCCAAATATACTACTTCCATCATGCCCCTCCTTTTTTGTCTAAATACAGATCAATTTTATTATGAACCTATTCATAAAGGAAGGCACTCATCACATTCTTTACTAATGGCTAAAAATTATTAAACCTTAGATAAACGTAACGAATCGAGTATACCAAAATGATTTTTTAACAATTTGCGCAGTAGAAGTATCAGTATAAAAAGATGTAACTACTTTTTAACATGTATTACTTTGTAGCCAATATATAAGATGAAAAACCAAACTGGTGCCACATATAGGGCAACACGCATATCTGGAATAAACGCCATTAACACAATCACCATTAATAAAAATACAATAGCAATATACGTAGAAAGTGGGTAAAGCGGAATTTTGAATTTCAGTTTGGCTACTTCCTCTTTCGTTTTTGACTTCCTAAATTTCAACTGTGCTAATAAAATAATCATCCAGCTTGTAATGACTGCAACCGTCGCAACAGCAGAAATATAGATGAACACTTTTTCAGGTACTACATAGTTTAAGACAACCGCGATTAATAACACAGCTGACGAAAATAATATCCCTCGACTCGGACTACCGTTTTTGCTTACTGTTTTAAAATATTCTGGACCATTTTTTTGAACCGATAAGTTGTGTAGCATACGTCCTGAACCATATAAGCCACTATTAAAGGCAGACATTGCAGCTGTAATGACGACAAAGTTAATAATGTGAGCCGCAGCAGGGATACCAACGTAATCGAAAATTTGAACGAACGGGCTACCTTCTGAGCCAACTTCGTTCCAAGGATAAATAACC
The DNA here is from genome assembly GCF_001705465.1 of Lysinibacillus sp. AR18-8. NCBI lineage: Bacteria > Bacillati > Bacillota > Bacilli > Caryophanales > Bacillaceae > Lysinibacillus > Lysinibacillus sp. AR18-8. The sequence continues at coordinate 8,515 of NZ_MDGU01000020.1, read as the reverse complement.
ATCATAACGCCTAGCGCCCCAATGTAGAAAATTAAAATACGCCAAACGATGTTGTTAATCGCTGATGGAATGGACTTGCTAGGATTTTTTGCTTCTCCTGCAGAAATACCCACTAATTCAACCCCACCGAATGAGAACATAACTAATACGAGTGACATTAAAATACCATGGAAACCATTTGGCATGAAGCCACCATGTGCCCATAAATTATCAAAGCCAATTGCTTCACCGTGATTGCCGACACCGAAGAAAATAATGGCTAATCCTAGAACGATCATCCCGATAATTGCCACAACTTTAATCATCGCAAACCAGAATTCGAATTCTCCATATGCTTTTACATTTGCTAAGTTTACAAGCGTCATCATCACAAGTACGACAAGGGCAGTTACCCATTGTGGAATATCTGGAAACCAGTAGTTAATATATACACCGACAACTGTTAGTTCTGCCATGCCCACGACAATCCACATGAACCAATATGTCCATCCAGATAAGAAGCCAGCAAAGCGCCCTAAATATTTATTCGCGTACATACTGAATGAGCCTGATACAGGTTCTGCTACTGCCATTTCGCCTAATGCACGCATAATGGTGAAAATAACTAACCCGCCAATTAAATAAGCTAGTAAAATAGATGGTCCCGCCATTTGAATGGTTGAACTAGAGCCATAAAATAAACCGACCCCAATGGACCCGCCAAGTGCAATTAATTGCATGTGACGAGTACTTAATTCCCGCTTTAGTTGTGAATCTTGATGATTATCTTTCATAATGCTTACTCCTCATACGTTTAGATTTTCAAATACTTGCTCAAAAAAGGAATAAAAAAAACGCCCTTTTGGATTAACCAAAAGGACGATTCAACTCGTGTTACCACCTTTAATTTATAAGCAATTCACATTACTTACCTTAAGAAGTACGGTCATTTGACGATACTCTCGCACATGATTACGGGTGCTTACCGGCGTAGCCTACTTAGAATAATCCTTTCGGTACACAGCTCCAAGATGAATTCTCAATCGTTTTACATGCACCTCTCATCGACCGGTAACTTTCTGTTCGTAAAAATAATTGATACTACTTCTTTTCATAGCCTTTGTTCTATACAAATATTTTTGAATTGTTTTTCATTTTACAGAAAAAAAATAGTTTGTCAATATAATTTTCAAAAATTCTTCATAAACCGCATAAATTACATATGACAATTCTATAGGCGGTTTAGTCCAGCTAATTTTTCCTGGTGCTAAAATTCTGTGTTATTCTTTCCCACTAAACTCCCATATATTTAAACCCTCGGAAGCTTCTGGTGCTTCAAAAAATTTAGTAACTTCAATAAACGTCGCTTCCGTGTCAAAAGCTGCTCTTTCGGGTTGTTCGTTACGCCTTTGCGCAATTTGACGCAAGCATTGCTGGTTATTTAAATTAAGGTAGATTAGTTGATGGTTTGCATTGACGTCTGACGCTATATCCAAAAACCACTTTCGCTGTTTTTGAGTGTTACCTGGAAAATCCATTACTACATGCGTACCAACACTTAAAATGTTTTGGACATGCTTTTTCAACATCGGCTTGAGCTGTGCTGATAATTTTAGATAGTCCTCAAATGATGTGATCTGATTGGGATAAAGAGAGGAAAGCCATTCATCCTCAGATAAAAGTACCGCATTTTTTTCTTTAGCCAATTGCTTTGATTTTGTTGATTTTCCTGCTCCCATTTTTCCACAGAAAAAGTATAGAGTCCCCACTTGTTTCATGTTTTTCTTCCCCCGAGCTTTTTTTATTGGTTTTAGTTGTTACCCTATCCTTGTAAAACTATAATTTTTGGAACAACAAAAACGGATTCTACAAGCAAAATCCGTTCTTCGTCATTTCTTATAGTAACTCTAACACAATGTTTGAGAATACATTAGCTGATATGTTTTTGCTAAGATCCTATTCCAAGTGTTATGACGTCATCAAAAGCGTTCCATCGTTAAATCAGTATTTACTGAAACAGCAGCTTTATTACCTTTGGCAGCTGAAATCATTAAAGTGGAAGGTTTAGATCTTTCGGTTTCCCCTGCAATATATACATTTTTTTGAGTTGTTCTACCAACACCATCTGTTATGACTTTTCCATCTTCGTCAATATCACAGCCAAGCTTCTCAGCAAACTGATTGGGGCGATAATAAGATGGGGCCACAAATCCACCAGACCTTATAATGGTTGCTCCTGATTCAAACTCTATTTTTTGCAAGTACCCATCATTACCTATGAGGTCTTTTATCTTTTCTGATATTATTTTGATATTGTGTTTTTGTAACTCCATTTTACCTTCTTTAGATAAGTGAGCTCCATTCGTTAAGACAACCAAATCCTGTGACCAATTATAAATCAACTTAGTCAAATGCAGTACATGCTCTTCTTTTTCTGCCATCACCACTAATGGCTTATCCTTTTGCTCCCAACCATCACAATACGGACAACTAAATAGACTTTTCCCATAAAACTTTCTTATACTTGGTATAGTAAATATTTCTTGAACACCGGTGGCGAGTATTATTTTTTCTGAAACTAATTCCTGACTAGTAGATGTTTTGACAGTAAATCGCTCATTACCTATATCCTTTATAATTTCAGTAACTGTCGCATTAAGATAGGAGACGGACGGGTAATTCACCAACTCTTTTAAAGCTATTTCTTTAAATGCTTGTGGTTTTATTCCATCACGCGTAATAAATCCATGTGACGCCTGTGTCACTCTATTCCTATTTGTCCCATCATCCATTAATGCAATATTTCTCCTAGCTCTTCCTAAAGTTAAGCCAGCACTTAACCCAGAAGGACCTCCGCCTATAATGATACAATCAAGAACAGTCATTTTTACCTCCACAATAATTTGCTTTCTTTTGAATTGTAATTTGCATTCGAGAACTACATTATTTCCTACATCATGGATTTCCATTCTTTACACACTAAAAAATAACGCGGAGTTTTTGTTTATTTCGTATTAAAAAAGACGCATTCCTTTTTAAAGAAATGCGCACAATTGTGGAAGATTTTTTTAAGATAAATTTGATAATAGTTGTTCAATAGCTTCTGAGTCTTTCGGGTATGCATGAATAAATTTTGAAATTTCATTGCTATCCTACCAAGCAATTTCTTCATCTAAGTCTTGATATTGAATGTCTCCACCAGTTAGTTCACATAAAAAATATTGCGTTGTTAGTTTATATTATTTGATAATTTGAGTGTTTTTTCTTATTGCAAAATCTCGCCCGATTGTTAAATAACGTTCAACTCCTGTTTCTTGTTATTGTAAACATTTTAAATGATAAAACAATTAACTAGACTGTGTGGCGTCTACGGCTATGTAAGTATTGCTATAAAGAAGCATATGAATTCTCTTTACATTCCATAGTTTCTTAAATTCATTAATTGGAACTTTTCGATTATAGCGATTGTGTACATCATCACAATTCACCAGTTTCTTTATTGATTCTGAAAGGTAAATATATTCCTTGTCATAGCCTACTACTGGGACAAAATGCAGATAGTTACGATCCTTTTGTGTTTTAATAAAAACAATCACGGGAGTTCCTTTACTAACTTCATACTTTAATGTACTTACATTTCCTTTATGATATTTTGTTTTAAAACCCTTTTTTCTTAACACCGTTCGGATTCCCTTTGGATATACAGTACCAACCCTAGTTTTACTAGGAAAATGCGTATATAACCCTTCACCATCATCTTCCATGCCAAAATGACGTAATAGATATGCTGTTGAAAATGCTGCACATTCGTTATTCTTTTGAAAATCTATTCGATTGTTTTGTTGAATAAGATAGTTAGCTGGAAAATCTCTTCTCTGTAAAACAGGTATGGGTAATGTCATTAAATATGCATTAATAATAGTTGATATAATAATCCATAAAATAACTTGACTAACTATAAACATACACGACCCCCATATCTTTGTGTCTAATTAAATCGATATTCTAAGTCCTTTTTTCACTATCCGCTCCGTTTTTTAGTATATTTTATTTCTTCTTCATTTCAACATAATTATCCAATTTTGGTTTATGTTTTACTTAATTAAATGCCCGTTTGTTGAATAAGTCAAACGTTGCTTTACTATACCAGTTTCCTAGCATCTCACTCTTTCAATATTTACTTGCTACATATTTCATCACAGCCTGGATTGTAAGGACGAAACTAATGATCGTCGATAATAAAAGCTCCATTGCTTCATGTTGATTCCATATAAGCCCATATCGCATGAACAAATAAAAACCGCTTGTCAATGCATGGCAAGTAAATAGACTTCCCCAGATCACTGCCTTTGACTTTTTATAAGCACTACTGCCCCATAAATATTTCATATACAAAAAACAAACAACACCTATACCTATAATAAACAGTGATGTATGCGCAAAGGATGTTGTCACAATCATCGGTTCTTCGTGCGGCATATCCACATAGAGAAGGTTTCCAAGGTGAATTATGTTAAAGCTCAATAGACAAATTACCACATATAAAAACAATAGCCATTCGGCAGTTATCATGAACCATTTCATTATTGTCTCTACCATCCTCGTCTAATAACCTAGTATTTTCTTTATTTGCTAAATATCTACAAAAGGGACAATAATGATCTCTCGCTCTGAAGATCGCACGGTATATTTCGGACCAAGGAATGGTATCTTCACAGCTATCACATTCTACATAAAGATCAGGTAATAAACCCTTATCTAACAAAACATCCCACTGTGTGTTGGTTAATCAGGTCCATTTTTTATACTATCTATAATGATTGCCAATACTTCCCATCATAAATTCGATTTGACTTCACTAATTCTGTTAAATAAGCCATACATTCGGTTGGTTCACTTATGATTTTTTGCTTTAGCTTTTCCCGTAGCATGTAACGCCCGCTTTCTTTTCTAACTTTGCTTGCAAATCTAACATCACTCTCTAATTATGTAAAAAAATAAAAATTAAGTAAATGAAAAACCTTCTTCTATAAAAATAATTTACAAGTATGTTTTCAGCATTTTTTAGAACCATAGGGTAAATACCATTTCTCCTTTCTGCAAGCATACATATTATAGGTTGTAGAAAGGAGGGATTTTCAGTGGGATACAACGGAAACGTAGGTAACATGAACAACAGCTGCTATTATGGCGGCGACTCTGGCGGTGGCGGCTATTACGGTTCAACATTCGTATTAATCGTCGTTCTATTCATTCTTTTAATTATTGTTGGCGCTTCTTTCTTGTACTAATCATCCCAATTAGCACCTAACCCTTTTACAGACTTTAGGAGTCTGTAAGGTCAAGGGTCACTTTACCAGCCTAGTGACCCTTTTCCTTTTCAGATAATCGTGCGATAATCAAATTTGAAATGGTAAATTTGAGGTGAATTCTACATGTTGCGAGTAATTAAAGCATTGCTAGGCATCGCATTGATTATGGTTGGCCCTATGTTGATTGTCATTACGGTTGACGATACTGTATTTCTCAAAAATATATTATTAAGAATCATTGGTGGTCTGTGCGTTTTACTGGGCGTTCATTTATTACATAGACAGTTTCATCCGAAATCATACACAAGTAAACCCACGAGCTCCGAATAAAGAGCGCTTGGGTTTACTTAAATATTTAGAAAAATATTATTCCTTGGCAAAATATTTTGGGTCTATTTGAAGAAGAATTGTATTCATATCATAAAAATTTCCTGATTTTAATTTTTCCTCATGAGTAAATCCTTGTTGTTGTTGAATAAATGCTAACCAGTCCTTTTCTAACTCACTACTACTCTTTCCGTAAACTTCCTCTAATTTTTGCGCTAGTTCTTTCTCGTTGTAGATATGCTCAAACTTTTCGAGTCCGTAGGTATCAATTAAGTATTTAACAAATGATGCCGCATGCGTGTAGCTCATCTCCATCAGGACTCGATTCTGTTCTTCACTTGAAAGTGCTGGGCGAAAATAGACATCATCTTGATTTGGATCAATTAACTTACTAATAGGAATTAACTTATCTGAATCCAAATAATGCTTCATGAATTTTTCAAAGGAAAATTGTTCTTTTTTCCCATATTGTTCTTCCATATAACTCGCAAAACCCTCTTGTGTAAAATAGCCATGATCTGATTCGAAATTGTTGCCATAGCCAAGTAAAGAATGGGTCATTTCATGGACTAGTGGATAGATATCTTCATTAACACCAGTTAGTTCGATTTTCGATGCAAACCCCCAGGAGAGACCGTCTTCCTTAAACCATACGTTTATGTGCTCGGATGGCGTGTAGGAAGTATGTATAGAATTCTTTATGTGGTCGTATGCTGTCACAATTTCATCCTTTATAGCCTCTACTTTTTCTTGTGGAACACCAATCTCATTCTTAATTTCAAAGGTTATTTTGCCATCCTTTGTGACCACAATATTTTCATCGTTTTTCTCTTCCTGTATTTGTTCTTTAGGTTGAACGGTTTCTGCTGTACAGGCTGTTAATAGCAATGTACAAAGAAGGATTGTGCCTCTCCATTTAGCCATAATTACCTCCTAAAAAAGTATTTTCCAGTTTATACGAAACTTAAAATCCAAAAGTTTCATTTTCAAAAGAAAAATAGGGAAAATTAGACAAAATTATTTATAATGTTAGTAGACATGGCAAAAAGGAGGTCGCAATGAACAAAAGTACATGTATTCATTACAACCCACGCTATGGCTGGGATTTAAATAGTGATGCAAATTTAGAAATGCGGTTATTTGCCAAAGCACAACGTAGACAAGTAACTATTCTCAGCTATGGATGTGACTTAGATCATCACACCATTAAAAAAATTGCTCGGCACTACCTCACTAGGAAAAAATTTAGCGAAGCAGATACAACAATCGAAATAAGGTACGATATATATGATGCTAATTCAAGTAAACACGAAGAGAGTCAATACTATTGGAAAACCTATTTCATTAGTGAAAGAACATTAGCTGCTTTCCTACAAGCGCTACGTCGATTATCTGGTACACATATTCACTGTGAATTTAATGTGCGGGGACATTTTGAAGTAAAACTAAATGGTGTGGAATTTTCTACACGTGTATTAAAACCCCTTGATTATCCATCTATGTATAAGGAAGATTTAATTGGACGCTATCTTTTATTTATTGATACAGAATCACCTGACAATGAAATGATACGCCATAAAATACACTTGCTCCCCAAAGAGCTGCAAAGTCTTTCACTTCCCTTAGATAGCTCACCACTACAATGGGAACTATTAGTAAAAGGTTGGATAACAGCCATTCTTCTCTACGAAGTATAAATTTTAGCATATGCAAGATGATGGTCTATAAAACCAAGTAATATTATCATATAAATAGAAATAGTGTTAAGCGAATTCGTTTAACATGGCACCTCCCGATTTGTTACTAAGGGGCACTTCCATCTGTGCCCCTTCTATTTTTTTCCTATTGCATACTTCATCGCCATCCCATACATATAATACTTTCGTTATGATGGGACGTAGATTTATGTTTGAGGTTATTTTAAATTTTTTATCGAATACCTATGTTGGTCAAAATATAGCAATGTTCCGTCAAAATGATTGGTTCCACACCATTTATTATGATGAACCGTATCGCAGCTTATTTTTTTCCAATCGTCATGTCAGAAAATATCTTCAATTATTTGTATAACCTATACTCGAACACCTTTACTTCGATCATACATACTTCATTCCATAAAGGTAACAATACAATGCATTAGGGAAAGATCACAAAGAGGTGTAGAAGAAAATGAAAAAGATGTTACTCGTCTTTATATTCCCCATTGTACTAGTTCCTTCATTTCAAACAATATCCGCTTCAACAGCTGAACCAACACAGGATTCTAGCGAGCTGAGATTGCAGGATATGCTCATGCTTTTGCTTACTCCTTATATTGAAGAAGATTTGACCAATTATTATTCAAAGATTAGAAAGGATGTTTCCCCTCATATTACGCCTTGGAAAATTGAAGTAATTGGTATAAAAAGAAATCATTTCCGAGGCTTTCAAATGCAAATTACATTTGAAATTGAACCTACGGATGGCGGACAATGGATTCCTATTGGAAAGGATCGAATGACCTATGAAATTTCTTCAGGACCTGATGTTAAATTGATTCATCACACACATCTCAAAACGTATAAATATCCGCCTGAATAATACCTTCCCATTAAAATTGTAAGCTTGTCCCTTTATTGAATGTCATGCGATTTTTTTATCTGTGAATCATAAAAGCACCCCATCAAAGCTTGTCTTACTTTGAACTGCTCCCCAAATGTTAGACACATCTAACATTTGGAGGAGCAGTTTTTATATGGCTAAATTTACATCGGAAGAAAAACTACAAGCAGCCTTACGTTACATAAAAGGCAATGAAAGTTCACATGAAATTGCTAAATCTATCGGAACAGATCACAAAGCAATTCTTAATTGGGCGAAACAATATGAGTATAATGGCGTAGAAGCGTTTATAAAGC
>NZ_MDGU01000019.1:0-122040 GCF_001705465.1 Lysinibacillus sp. AR18-8 | reverse complement strand
GCCCGCGGAAAGCGTCCGCCCTTCGTTCCAATCAACGGCTTTACTTTATTTTATTGTAAAAGAAAAAAGACTGTAGGCAAACTCAAAATTCATTGAGTTTGTCTACAGTCTGAAAGGAAGAAACCGATACTATTTGTATCGGTTTCTTCCTTTATGACTGTTTCTTTAACTGTAAAATGACTGCCTCATCCGGGTCAATATACAGTGTCTTTTGTTCAAAATAGATGACGAAACCAGGTTTGGCACCATTTGGTTTTTTGACCTGTCGTATTTCGGTATAATCTACAGGCACAGAAGAGGATTCTCTGGCCTTAGAAAAATAGGCGGCTAGTGTGGCAGCTTCTCGCAATGTCGTTTCATCGGGTTCACTTGAATGAATGACAACATGAGATCCAGGAATATCTTTTGTGTGTAACCAAATATCAGTCCGCTTTGCTAGTTTAAATGTCAGCATGTCATTTTGTTTATTGTTTTTTCCAACAGAGATTGTTACACCTGTAGAAGAAACATAGCGTTCTGGTTCAGGTTTCGCTTGTTTTTTCTTTTTCTTCGCATGACGTAGTTTTAAGTAACCTTGCTCTGCTAGCTCTTCACGAATTTCCTCAATATCACCAGGAGAAGCCTGCTGAACTTGCTGTGCAAGCATTTCGAAGTAAGAAATTTCATCAGTAGTTTTTTCTAGCTGCTCTTGAACCATGACCAAGGCATTTTTTGCCTTTGTATATTTTGTATAATAACTTTGGGCATTTTCAATAGGTGTTTTACGTTCGCTTACTGGAATCGTTATTTCTTCGCCAGTTTCACTATAGTAATTTGTGACAGTAACTTCCTTAACTCCTTTTTCAAAGGCATAGATATTAGCCATTAATAGCTCACCATATAGTTGGAATTGATCGAGCTTGGAGGCACGTTCATAATCCTTTGTTAACTTTTTTGTTTTTAAAGCTAATTTGTCAATCTCATTTTGTAGCCAGCGCTCTAAATCGCCTGCTTGTTGTTTTACACGATCTCGCTCTGCACGAGCAAAGAATACACGATCAAGAAGCTCATGGACATTAGGATAGATTGTTATATCCCCATCATGCAAATGCGTTAATTCGATAGGGGAAAAGTATACTTTCTGATTGAAGAGTACGTACATAGGCTTCATTCCACCGTTCGCAAAGGAGGTCATAAAATCCTTGAAACATACTAGCGTATTTGAAGTCGTCTTCATTCGATACAATAATTCTTCCGCATGAAGAGGTGAAAAACCAGCTAATTGCTGCACTAGCTCTTTAGAGGTTTTCCCTTCAGCAAAAAATGCTGTTAGCTCTTCATCTGTCACTGTTAAAGGATTCCATTTGTTTTGTGCGGGTGGTGCAATATACGGTTGCCCTGGTAGTACAGTACGGAAGCTATTGACTGAAGGCGGTAGATGTTTTAGGCTGTCAATAATTTTTCCCTGCTCTTGATCAATCAACAGTAGATTACTATGTCTACCCATAATTTCAGCATGTATTTCTCTTACAATTGGATCTCCAATTTCATTTTTACTTTCAATTTCTACTATTATAATGCGATCAAAATCACGCTGTTTTATAGAAGCAATAAAACCACCCTCTATATGCTTACGCAAAAGCATACAAAACATTGGCGGCTCTGCTGGATTTTCAATCACCTGTTCAGTAAGGTGTACACGTGCATAAGAAGAGTGGATGGAAAACAGTAATTTATGATTCTTTCCGTTCGCTCGCACATGTAAAATAACTTCTTGTGCATTGGGTTGATGTATTTTGGTAATCCGACCAGTGACTAGCTGTTGTAGGTCGGCAGTTATTGAATAAGTAAATAAGCCATCAAATGCCATATGAATTCCTCTTTCCAACGATATCAAGCATCTTGGTACTTTCGTATTTTTTCTTGTATCTGCATGCACTATTTTTAAGCTCGCAAATACTCTTTTGGTATGTTTATCATAGCATTTTTTAGGTGAATATTAAAATATAGCTTCAATTGTGGTAGAATTAGCTTTTCTTTAACCAAATTTTTTTGGAGAGTCGTCATAATCGACAAAGCTTATGTTATAATAATCCCAGTATGCAAAGAAAGGTGTGACGAACCTTGGTGCGTAGTATGACTGGTTTTGGCAGAGGTGTCACAACAACTAGAGACTTTCAATTAACCGTGGAAATGCGCTCGGTCAACCATCGTTTTTTAGAAATTAATGCAAAATTTCCGAAAGAATGGCTTGAAGCTGAAATTTTTGCAAAGAAACTAATTTCTCAAGCTTTGTCACGCGGCAAAATTGATGTGATGGTATATGTGAAGGACTTAGAGAACGTAGAGCAATCTATTGAGATTAATTGGTCATTAATTGAAGCGTATCGTAAGGCAAAAGAGCAATTAGCAAGTAAAGTACCACTTGAAGAAAAATGGACGATGCAAGAGCTTTTATCGTTAGAGCAGGCACTTGTACAGCAAAAACCCCAGCTTACACCAGAGGATTTGCTCAGTGCTGTTGAACAAGCGATTTCACAAGCGATTTCACAGCTCGTTCAAATGCGTGAGCGTGAAGGGCAAGAATTACAAGAGGTTGTTGTACAATATAAAGAACAGTTAATGGAGCAAGTCAATCAGATACGTTTGTGTTCTTCACTTGCTGTTGAAAAATATCGTACACGATTAATAGAGCGAATTAATGAAGTTGCAGATGGCACATTGCTAGAAGATCGTTTACTAGCGGAAGTAGCAATTTTTGCAGAACGAGTAGACATCTCCGAAGAATTAGACAGATTAGATAGTCACTTCAATCAGCTGGAGGAAACATTACTTGAAAAGATTTCGGTTGGGCGTAAATTGGACTTTTTAATGCAGGAAATACATCGCGAGATTAATACGATTGGTTCAAAAAATCAATCTACAGAAGCAGCGATTGCTGTTGTTCAGGCGAAAACAATTTTAGAAAAGATGCGTGAGCAAGTGCAAAACATCGAATAACTTGCACGTGTCTGTTATAAATTAAGGGAGATATAGAGAATAAATGATAAAAGAACGTGGATTATTAATTGTTCTGTCTGGCCCCTCTGGTGTAGGTAAAGGGACAGTGCGAAAAGAATTATTTTCTCAGCCGAATACGAATTATGAGTATTCCATCTCGATGACAACACGAAATCCTCGCGAAGGTGAAGTAGATGGTGTAGACTATTTTTTCAAGACACGTCATGAATTTGAAGTGTTAATCGAACAAGGTGGCTTATTAGAGCACGCTGAATTTGTCGGTAACTATTATGGAACACCATTAGCTTATGTAAATGAAACACTTGATGCAGGTCGTGATGTATTTTTAGAAATCGAAGTGCAGGGTGCAGCACAAATTCGTAAAAAAGCACCAGATGCCTTATTTATTTTCTTAGCCCCTCCAAGTTTAACGGAATTAAAAGATCGTTTAGTTGGACGTGGGACAGAAACGGAGGATATCATTGCCAAACGAATCGCAACTGCAAGTGAAGAGCTTGAAATGATGAGCTTGTATGATTATGTTGTGGAAAATGATGAAGTGACGAATGCCTGTGATCGTATAAATGCGATTATTAAAGCCGAGCATTGTCGTAGAGAACGTGTTGAAAAAAGATATTTGTCAATGTTGAGAGGAGAATAAAACAATGCTATACCCATCAGTAGACGCTTTAAAAAAAGAAATCGATTCAAAATATTCATTAGTGAGCCTTGCTTCTAAACGTGCTCGCCAAATGCAAGAAGAGCAAGACACAGAACGCTTACACAAGTATGTTTCCCATAAATATGTTGGGAAAGCACTTGAAGAAGTAGCGGCAGGTGTACTTACGAAAGTATCACAGGATGAGTCAACTGTGTATGAGGACGAAATCTAACATCATGTAAAGAGCTTTACTATGTTTACATGCATGCTAGTCTAGTTAGCAGTAGATTTTAATTATACAGAATGCCGAAAGCTCCCAGGGAATCCTTCTTTGGGAGCTTATCATTTGAAAGGACGACACCTAGCATGAATAAAAATATTTTACTTTGTGTTTCAGGCGGGATTGCCGTATATAAAGCTGTGGCACTTGTAAGCAAGCTATCACAAGCAGGAGCCAATGTAAAAGTCATCATGACAGCCTCTGCTAGACAGTTTGTAAATCCATTAAGTTTTCAAGTGATGTCCAAAAATGATGTTTATTTTGACACGTTTGATGAAAAAGATTCAAGTGTGATTGCTCATATAGACTTAGCAGACTGGGCTGATTTAATTTTAGTAGCGCCCGCTACAGCAAATATAATAGGAAAAATGGCCAATGGTATAGCAGATGATATGATCACAACAACCCTGCTTGCTACGACAGCACCTGTATGGATTGCACCAGCCATGAATGTACACATGTACGACCATCCAGCGGTAAAACGTAATTTGGATAGGCTATCAGCTGATGGCTACAAATTTATTGAGCCTTCCGAAGGCTTTTTAGCATGTGGCTATGTCGGGAAGGGCCGTCTAGAGGAGCCAGAAAAAATCACTGCACTTGTTCAAGATTTTTTTTCGGGAAAAACTACACCACTAACAGATAAAACAGTCATAGTGACTGCGGGTGCCCTACATGTACCATTGGATGAACAGCATGTAATTAGTCCACAGGCAACTGGAGCCATAGGCCGAGCTTTAGCACATGAAGCAAGAATGCTAGGCGCACATGTAATTGAAATAGAAAATTCTAATTTGTTTGATGCTATACAGCAACTGGAGGCTTATAAAATCCAATATCCTCAGGCAATATTGATCCATGCAGCAAATGTGCCGACTATAAAGGAAACGCCGATCATTTCGGTAGAAGGCATAAAAGCGATCACTTTCGGACAAAAAGTGCAAGGAACTCCAATGCTTAATATACTTTCTGAGAGATGGATTGATTTTAGTGAAAAAGCGCAGCTTAACGGACAGTTTTTGGCTACAATTAACCCACAACTTTTTGCTCAGACATTATGGTCATATATTATAAAGGGTGAGGAACAATGAGCTTCTTGATAGCAGAGGTCATTGTAGATGTCTCTACTTACCATGTAGACCGTCCATTTGATTATCAAGTACCTGTAGAATGGATTAGTGTTATCGAGTTAGGAAGTCGTGTTAAAGTGCCATTTGGTCCAAGGAATGTCCTGGGTTTTGTTGTTGGATTGAAGAAAGAAACAGATGTACCGTTAAATAAACTAAAGGCAATCAATCAAATTTTAGATATGGAGCCAGTCCTGACAGAAGAGATGTTGCGAATGGCGAAGTGGTTGAAGAACGATACAATTTGCTATGAAATAGATGCCTTGCAAGTGATGTTACCATCTGCACTTCGAGCCAAGTATGAAAAAATGATTAAGCTACAGCAAGGTCAACAATTGCCACTAGAGGTACAGGCTATATTCGGGAAGCGTCAACGAGCAAATTTTAAAGAATTTGAGCGAGCAGGTTTACTACCCCTTTTGAAGCAATTGGTCGCAGAAAACATTGTTTCAATCGAAAATGTTGTGAAGCAACAGGGAAATGTGAAAGAAATTCGAATGGTTCAAATAACAGCAGACCAACAACTTATTGAACGTGCTTTAGAGCAATCATCCAGAGCAGCTAAACAACGGCTATTACTGCAATGGATGTGCCAACACTTAGGAGAGATTTTTACTCCCCAACAAATTTGTGACGAAGCAAGGGTCTCTATTTCAGTTTTAGAGGCAGTAATTGATAAAGGAGCTGCTCAATTTATTCAAGAGGAAGTATTTCGTGATCCATTTACGAAGGAACTTTCACGTACACATGCCTTACAATTAACGAGTGAGCAGCAGGTTGCTCTCCAAGCTATTACTACAGCTATGGACCAGCAAATAGCGCAAACCTTTTTATTACATGGTGTAACAGGAAGTGGTAAAACAGAGGTTTATTTGCAGGCTATTCAAAAGGTATTAGAAGAAGGAAAAGAAGCCATTATGTTGGTACCTGAAATCTCTTTAACTCCACAAATGACCGAACGATTCCGCAGTCGCTTTGGTGAGATGGTTGCTGTGATGCATAGTGGATTATCTGTAGGGGAGAAATATGATGAATGGCGTAAAATCCAACAAGGCAAAGTGAAGGTCGTAGTTGGAGCTCGTTCAGCTATTTTTGCTCCTTTTACGAATATAGGGCTTATTATATTGGATGAGGAACATGAATCAACTTATAAGCAAGAAGATTCACCACGTTATCATGCAAGAGATGTAGCCATCTGGCGTAGCGAATTTTATAACTGTCCTATTATTTTAGGGAGTGCAACACCAGCATTAGAATCATTTGCAAGAGCTAAAAAGGGAGTATATAAGCTACTCTCCTTAAAACACCGTGCTTTACATCAGGCTTTGCCGACTGTTTTTATTGCAGATATGCGTGAAGAGCTGAGACAAGGTAATCGTTCGATGTTTTCCCAATCACTGATAGAAGCAATCCGTTTAAGACTTGAGAAAAAAGAACAAATGGTGCTGTTTTTAAACCGTCGTGGCTATTCATCATTTGTACTCTGCCGAGATTGTGGAACAGTTGTCCAATGTCCAAATTGCGATATTTCATTAACCTATCATCGAACAACTGAAAAATTGAAATGTCATTATTGTGGTTACGAGGAACATGTTCCACAAATATGTCCGCAATGTCAAAGTGATCATATTCGTTATTTTGGTACAGGTACACAAAAGGTGGAAGAGGAGCTGTATAAGTTGTTTCCTGAGGCAAGAGTATTACGTATGGATGTAGATACTACGAAGCATAAAGGGGCACATGAAGAAATATTAGAGACATTTGGGGCAGGGCATGCAGATATTTTGCTGGGTACTCAAATGATCGCAAAGGGTCTGGATTTTCCAAATATTACGCTAGTCGGTGTACTTAGTGCTGATACATCCTTACATTTACCTGATTACCGCGCAGCAGAGCGAACATTTCAGCTATTAACACAGGTAAGTGGCCGAGCTGGGAGACATGACAAGCTAGGGGAAGTCATCATTCAAACGTATACACCTGAGCATTACGCAATTGATTTAGCTAAAACACAAGAGTATGAACCATTTTATGAACGTGAGATGTTTTTACGTCGCAGATCAAACTATCCACCTTATTATTTTGTAGCTCTTATTCAATTATCCCATGAAGATGTCATGATGGCTGCTGAATATGCTGGTCGAGTGGCTGATTGGTTACGAGGGAACTTATCGAATCAAGTAGCAATAATAGGACCAACAACTGCGAGTATTGCTCGTCTCCAAAATAGATATCGTTATCAATGTTTGATAAAATATAAAATTGAACCAAATCTAATTCCCGTGTTACAACGTTTACTTGCTATGTATAGAGCAGAGTGGATTAAACAAGGAATATTAATGACGGTAGATTTAGATCCGTCTAGTATATAGTTAGCGTGTAATAATAGCACGATTTTTAATAAAAGTATCAATTAGCTAGTGCACTAGCTTTAAAGCAGAAATGAGGAAATAATAATGGCTATAAAAAAAGTAATTGAAAATCCTGCAAAAGTACTATCCACACCGTGTGCTGAAGTGACAGAAATTAATGATGAAATTATTACATTACTTGATGATTTATATGACACTATGGTGGAATATGATGGCGTTGGAATTGCGGCACCACAAATAGACGTAGGGTTACGGGTAGCAATTGTTGAACTAGGTGAAGAACGTGATATTTTAGAAATGATTAATCCAACTGTCGTTGAAACGGACGGAGCAGAAGTAGATATTGAAGGATGCTTGAGCTTTCCAGGGTTATATGGAGAAGTGGAACGTCCTAGTTATGTCAAAATTGAAGCATGTGATCGTGAAGGACGTGTTTATGAATTAGAGGCAGGTGGCTTTGATGCCCGTGCGATTTTACATGAAATTGATCATTTAGATGGTGTGCTTTTCGATTCAAAAATCAAGCGTATTGTCACAGCAGAAGAACTAGAAGAAATGTACGCTGAAGAGGAGGAATAAAATGACATCTATCGTTTTTATGGGAACACCTGACTTCTCCGCACCTATTTTGCGTATGCTACATGATGAAGGATATGCTATTAAAGCAGTTGTAACACAACCAGATCGTCCAGTTGGGCGTAAGCGAGTATTAACACCGCCGCCAGTAAAGGCAACGGCTTTGGAACTTGGCTTGCCAATTATTCAACCTGAAAAATTGCGTGGCTCCGAGGAGTTACAGCAGATTCTTGCTTTACAGCCTGATCTAGTAATAACAGCAGCATTTGGACAGATACTACCAAAAGAATTATTAGATGCACCAGCTCTAGGCTGCATTAATGTCCATGCCTCCCTATTACCAAAATATCGTGGAGGGGCTCCGATTCACCAAGCCGTCATGGATGGTGAAAAAGAAACAGGAGTAACAATCATGTATATGGCAGAAAAGCTTGATGCGGGAGATATTATCTCTCAAAAAGCGATCCCTATTGAAGAAGATGATCATACTGGTGGACTTTTTGATAAGCTAAGTATGGTTGGCTGTGAATTACTTAAGGAAACACTTCCTTCTATTATAAATGGTACAAATAACCGTACAGTTCAAGATGAAGCACAAGTTACCTTTGCAAGTAATATTTCAAGGGAACAAGAACGGATTGATTGGACCAACGATGCTATTACTTTATACAATCAAGTGCGCGGTCTTCATCCATGGCCTGTTGCTTATACTACTTTTGAGGATGGTAATTTTAAAATTTGGTGGGCAACGATTGGCAAAAGTAAGCATGAGGCTAATCCAGGTACAGTGGTTGCCATTGATAAAGATCACTTTGAGGTAGCAGCTGGCAACGGGACAACTTTAGCATTATATGATGTGCAACCAGCTGGTAAAAAGCGCATGACCGCAGAGGAATATTTACGTGGGACAGGTTCTAAATTACAGATTGGGGACCAATTTAAATGAGTAAAAAAAGTGTAGTGATTTGGGATGGCAATGTACGAGATGCCGCATTGTCAATTCTATTAGCAGTTGATAAAAATCAGGCTTATAGCAACTTATTGCTAAATGAAACAATTAAACGGCATAAAATTGAAGCAAAAGATCGTGCTTTATTGACTGAAATAACGTATGGAACTTTACAGCATAAAATGACACTTGATTATTACTTAGAGCCATTTATTCGTGGTTCAATTGATCATTGGGTTCGCTGGTTATTAAGAATTTCGTTGTATCAAATCCATTATTTAACACGTATCCCTCCACACGCTGCAGTAAACGAAGCAGTAGAAATTGCCAAGCGTCGAGGGCATCGTGGAATCGCTTCTATGGTCAATGGCATATTAAGATCCGTGTTACGCAGTGGAGTCCCTTCAACAGATGACATAGCAGATCCAATTGAGCGCCTTTCAATAGAAACAAGTCATCCAATGTGGTTAGTTCAAAGATTTGTTGATAACTACGGTTTTGAAGTAGCGACTGAAATGTTGCATGAAAATAATAGACCGCCTGTGCAGACTGTGCGTGTTAATACGACAAAAGCAACTGTTCAGCAAGCAATTGCCAAGTTAGAGGCAGAAGGATTAACGGCTAATCAAAGCGACGTTATACCAGAGTGCTTATACATTACAAACGGTCAACCTGCTCGTACAAAAGCCTTCAAAGAAGGTATGATTACTATTCAGGATGAAAGTTCAATGATACCTGCTAATGTGCTAAATCCATCTCCAGGTATGCGTGTCTTGGATATGTGTGCGGCACCTGGTGGAAAAACAACACATATTGCCGAAATAATGAAAAATGAAGGGTCTATTTTAGCAACAGACCTTCATCCACATAAATTAGATTTAATCGACCATAATACAGAGCGTCTAGGGCTTGATATTGTTGAAACAGCCCCAATAGATGGACGGAAAGCACCAGAATTTTTACAAGCAGCGTCTTTTGATGCTATCTTAGTCGATGCACCATGTAGTGGACTAGGAGTTATGCGACGTAAACCAGATATTAAATATACAAAGCGAGAAGAAGATTTAGAAAGTCTTCAAAAAATCCAATTAGCTTTACTTGATGCAGCAACGAAAGTTTTGAAAACAGATGGTAAGCTTGTATACAGTACGTGTACAGTAGACATACAAGAAAACGAAGGCACTGTGAAAGCCTTTTTAACAGCACATCCAGAAATGGAAGCTATACAACTAGAATCTTTACCAACAAAATTAGCGGAAAAGCAAGCTAATGGCATGCTTCAAGTCTTTCCACAAGACTTTGGCAGTGACGGTTTCTTTGTCGCCGCCTTTCGTAAAAAAGGAGAATCCAACTAATGGTGGATCAAGAGAAATTTAATGAACGTATTAACGATTTAGTCGAAGAAGCAGAAGAAAAGCCCGTTCGACGTGTAAAAAAAGAAAAGCCAAATTTAAAAGAATCCATTTATTCGTTACAACCTCATCAATTAGAAGAATGGCTAAAGGAAAATGGCGAAAAGCCTTTCCGTGCTGCTCAAATTTTTGACTGGCTGTATAATAAACGTGTAAAGACATTTGAAGAAATGTCAAACCTTTCAAAGGGATTACGCGAAAAACTAACTGCAAATTTTGCATTATCCACACTATCAACCATTATTAAACAAGAATCTAAAGATGGTACCATTAAATTTTTATTCCAATTACAAGATGGCTATTCAATAGAAACTGTTTTAATGCGCCATGAATATGGAAATTCTGTCTGTGTAACAACACAAGTAGGCTGCCGAATTGGCTGTACGTTTTGTGCTTCCACTTTAGGTGGTTTGAAGCGACATTTATTAGCAGGGGAAATTGTGGAGCAAGTTGTCAAAGTGCAGCAAACATTAGATGAATTGGGCGAGCGAGTATCTCATATTGTCATTATGGGTATTGGTGAACCTTTCGATAACTATGATGCAATGATGAACTTCTTAAAAGTGATCAATCATGAAAAAGGTTTAAATATCGGAGCACGTCATATCACAGTTTCAACATCGGGTATTGTCCCTAAAATTTACCAGTTTGCAGATGAACAATTACAAATTAACTTTGCCGTTTCTCTGCATGCGCCAAACCAAGAAGCACGTCAAAAGCTAATGCCAATTGCCCGTGCTTATAAATTGGAAGAATTAATGGAAGCTGTGCGATACTATACAAAAAAAACAGGTCGACGAGTGAGTTTCGAGTATGGGCTGATGTCTGGTGAAAATGATTCAGTAGAAATCGCAGAGGAACTATCTGCTTTAATTAAAGGAATTAAATGTCATGTCAACTTAATTCCTGTAAACTATGTACCAGAACGTGATTATGTTCGTACATCTCGTAGTCAAATTTTTGCTTTTGAAAAAACATTAAAGAAAAATGGTATTAACGTAACGATCCGCCGAGAGCAAGGTTCAGATATCGCTGCTGCGTGTGGTCAATTACGTGCACAAGAGAGATCTGAAGAAACGAGGTGACCAGTATTGGAATACACAGTCGAAAGTGATATTGGTTTAAAACGATCCATTAATGAGGACCGTGCTGCATTCTTTAAACGTCCAGATGGACTTGCACTAGCACTTGTAGCGGATGGCATGGGTGGTCATAATGCTGGTGATGTAGCAAGTGATATGGCAATCAAACAAATGGAATCCTTTTTTTTACAGGCAGACACACATCATTTTGTATCCACAACATCAAAAAAAGAATGGTTATTACAAACAGTTAAGCAATTGAATAAAACAATATATGACTATTCTTTATCACATGAAGACTGTAAAGGAATGGGCACGACATTTATTGCAGTGTTAATCGAAGAACAACATTGCTTCATTGCACATGTGGGAGACAGTCGTGTGTATTATTTCTTTGAAGATGGTGCACAACAAATAACAAGAGATCATTCATATGTGAACGTCTTGGTCGAAAATGGTGAGATAAGCGAAGAAGAGGCTTTGACACATCCAAAGAAAAATTTCATCTTAAAAGCGGTTGGGACAGAGGACACAATCGAACCAGACTTTTATGAAGTAGATTTAGCATCAGAATCGTATTTACTCATTTGTTCAGATGGATTAAGCAATAAACTAACTGTTTATGAAATGGCATCGATAATTACGTATCCAGACTCCATTAAGGAAAAGGGACGTAAACTTGTAGAATTAGCAAATGCCAGCGGGGGAGAAGACAATATCTCCCTCGTGCTATTAACAAAAAAGGATGAGGAGGTGTAAGAATGCTTGTAGGTAAAAGAATTAGTGACCGTTATAAAATTTTAGAACTCATTGGTGGCGGAGGTATGTCCAATGTTTATTTAGCACACGATATGATTTTAAATCGTGATGTAGCCATTAAAATATTACGCTATGATTTTTCCAATGAGGATGAATTACATCGACGTTTTCAACGTGAGGCACTGTCTGCTACAAGTCTTACACATCCAAATATTGTTAGTGTTTATGATGTAGGTGACGATGGAGATCTACACTATATTGTGATGGAATATGTTCAAGGAAAAACATTAAAGCAGTACATACAAGAATTTGCACCAATTTCTCCTGCTAGAAGTGTGCATATTATGAAGCAATTAACGTCTGCCATTGCTAATGCCCATGAAAACCATATTATCCACCGTGATATTAAACCGCAAAATATATTAATGGATGCGGAAGGTAATGTGAAAATTACGGATTTTGGTATTGCCATGACGTTAAGTGCTACATCATTTACTCAAACAAATTCTGTGCTTGGTACAGTCCATTATTTATCACCAGAGCAAGCTCGCGGCGGTACAGCTACAAACAAATCAGATATTTACGCACTCGGTATTGTGTTATATGAATTATTAACAGGTGAACTTCCATTTTCTGGTGAATCTGCTGTTTCAATAGCACTTAAGCATTTACAAGCCGAAACGCCTTCTGTCCGTGCTTTTGATGCAACGATTCCCCAAAGCTTGGAAAATGTAGTATTAAAGGCTACTGCCAAAGATTCATCCCATCGTTATACTACAGTGGAAGAAATGTATGAAGATTTGGAAACCGTACTAACACCATCTAGAATCAACGATCCCAAATTTGTCATACCTGTGGATAATGATGTAACGAAAGCTATTCCCATCATTAAAGAGCAGATGCATAAAAAAGACGAAGATCTAACTAAAACAAGAGTTATTGAACCGATTATGGAAGCTAAAGCACCTTCTCAACCACAACCTAAAAAGCCTGTAGAAAAGCCAGTTCCTGTAAAGGGAAAGAAGAAAAATTGGCCCAAATATGTTGCAGGACTATTCATTGCAGCGGTTGTCATTTTCTTATTCTTTATTTTTGCAAAAGATTTATTTAGCCCGAAAAAAGTGGCTATACCAGATGTAGCAAATTTAACAATAGAGGAAGCGACAAAAAAATTAGAAGCAGATGGATTTGTTGTTGGTGAAGAGCATCAGGAGCGAAATCATGAGGAAATAGAGAAGGGGAAAGTTATAGAAACGGACCCATCAAAAAATTCATTACGTGAAAAAGGCTCAGAGGTAGACTTAATCGTTAGTTTAGGTGTAGAGATGACGACTGTTGATAATTATGTTGGACAAAATTATAGTCAAGTTGAAGCTTTAATAAAAGGAAAGTATAAAGATGTAATAAAAGAGGATGTCCCTTCTAATGAGCCAGAAGGAAGAATTATTGAACAAAGCATACCACCAAATTCTGAGGTAGTAGCGAAAGAAGAAACAATCACGTTTAAAGTTAGCCAAGGAGTTAGAATGGTAAGGGTTGAAAATGTTGTAAATTATACGAAAGCTGATATGGATGACTATGTGAAAAGAGCAGGTCTCAATTGGCGTATATCTCGTGAAGAACATCATGAAACCATCCCAGCTGGCAGTGTAATTTCGCAATTGACAAAAGCGGGTACTATGGTAGAAGAAGGTTCTATGATATCGGTTGTAATAAGTAAAGGGCCAGCAAAACAGCCCGATAAACTACGTGTCATTCCTGTAGTCATTGAGTATAAACCTACAGAAGAGGGAATAGCTCAAAATATTCGAATTGAAATTCAAGATAAAAATCATACATTGTCTGAACCTGTTGAAGTATTTGAAATTTTAAGTGATACGCCATACAACATTCAGCTTACAATTGAAGATGGCAAAGATGCGAGTTATAGAATAATTCGTGACTCAGAAATAATTTTAGAAGGCAAAGTTAATTATAATGATGTCGATTAAGGAGGAATTGGATGGCGCAAGGCCAAATAAGAAAAGCATTAAGTGGTTATTATTATGTATTTGATGGACATCAACTGATTCAATGTCGAGGACGTGGGGTATTTCGTAATCGTGGCGAATCCCCACTCGTAGGTGATATTGTAGAGTATACAATGGAAACTGAAGGCTCTGATGGGACAATACAAAAGATTTTTGAGCGTCAAAATGAATTAGTACGACCGCCAATTGCTAATATTGATCAAGGTATTTTGGTGTTTTCTGTAAAGGAACCGAATTTCAATACCATTTTACTGGATCGATTTTTAGTTGTGTTAGAATCCTTCCATGTACATCCTATTATTTGTTTAACAAAAATGGATTTGCTAGAAAATGATGAACGTGATGAATTACAAAATTATATAGCAGATTATGAAAGCATGGGCTATACAGTTTTGCAAACATATAAAGATGAAGAAGAATTAGTAGAACGGTTACGTCCTATTTTAAAGGGAAAAACCACCGTTTTAGCTGGCCAATCGGGCGTTGGGAAATCAACTTTGCTTAATACGCTCATTCCAGAGTTGAACTTAAAAACGGGTATTATATCCCAAAGCTTAGGACGGGGTAAACATACTACTCGTCATGTTGAACTGATAGAGGTCTGTGATGGTTTATTAGCAGATACGCCTGGATTTAGTTCCTTTGATTTTGACGAAATTGAGAAAGAAGAATTAGGTGTATGTTTTCCTGAAATGGCTAGAGTAGCGGATGATTGTAAATTTAGAGGTTGCTTACACTTGAAAGAGCCAAAATGTGCAGTAAAGGCAGCAGTAGAAGCAGGGGAAATTCGAGACTACCGCTACAAGCATTATGAACAATTTATGCAAGAAATTATGGATCGAAAGCCGAGGTATTAATGATGATACAAATAGCACCATCAATTTTAGCAGCAAATTTTGCAAAGTTAGGTGAAGAAGTAAAGGAAGTAGAGCAAGCAGGTGCACAACTTATTCATATTGATGTAATGGATGGTCACTTTGTACCGAATATCTCATTTGGTTCCATTGTATTGGATGCTATCCGTCCATTAACGAAGTTACCATTAGATGTGCATTTAATGATAGAAAATCCAGATCAGTATATTGAACAGTTCGCAAAAGCTGGAGCAGATTATATTACAGTACATGTAGAAGCATGTCGTCATTTACATCGAACAATTCAATTAATCCGTTCTTTTGGTGTAAAAGCGGGTGTCGTATTAAATCCACATACACCGATAGAATCAATTCAACACATTTTAGAAGATATTGATATGGTATTATTAATGACTGTTAATCCTGGATTCGGTGGACAAAAATTTATTCATTCTGTTGTACCTAAAATTGAAGCATTATCAACAATAATTAAGGAGCGAGGCTTAGATATTGCCATTGAAATTGATGGTGGTATTACTGCTGAAACAATTGTGCCATGTGCACAGGCTGGAGCGACAATTTTTGTAGCTGGGTCAGCTATCTATAGTAAAGAAGATCGAACAGCTGCTCTTCAAGAGATTTTACTAGCTGGTGAGGCAGCGATTAAAGGATGACGACAGTCGTTGTTTGTGCAGGTGGTCCAAAAAATGAGCTTTGTTCATTTTCATCGTTTCAGCAACAACAGGATGTTGTGTTTATCGGGGCTGATCGTGGCGCTTTATATTTAATTGAGCAAGGAATTACGCCCCATGCTATTGTTGGTGATTTTGATTCTTTAACGGATGAAGAATATCGACAAGTAATGGCACAAACCAATGATCAACAACGTTTTCAAGAAGAGAAAAATGAAACAGACACGGATTTAGCTTTGCTTAAAGCCTATACGTTTGCACCACAAGAAATTATTTTGACAGGTGTGACGGGTGGGCGTTTAGATCATTACGAGGCAGCTGTTCGTTCTATTTATCGGTTACAAAAAGAGCATCCTCAAATTGAGTTAAAGATAATCAATCATACTAATATGTTGCAATTTTTACTACCAGGTACACATACAATTTATGCAGATGATCGATACCGATACTTGTCTTTTTTTGCTCACGAGGAGCCTATTCAAGGTGTAACATTACGACAAGTAAAATATGAAACAACGAATGAGGAAATTTCCTTAGGAACATCTCGATTTACAAGTAATGAAATAATAGGAACTTCAGGGTCTATATCTTTCTCGCAAGGCATATGTTTAATGATAAGAAGCATAGATTAGCGTAAGGGGGAGAGAGTCCTGAAAGTATATACGTTCCAATTGCCGAAATTCGTGAGTAGTATCACGCGTACGTGTATTAACCTATTTAAAAAAGATAAGAAAGTAAAAAAATCCGACTAGTGTTAGTCGGATTTTTTACTTTCTTCTAGAATACTAATCAAGAAAAAAATCGATTGCGCTCAATGCGAAATCGATTTTTTAGAAGCAGCGATTAAACGCGCTCGATTTTACCTGATTTTAATGCACGAGCAGAAACCCATACACGTTTTGGTTTACCGTCAACTAAGATACGAACTTTTTGAAGGTTAGCACCCCAAGTACGTTTGTTAGCGTTCATAGCGTGGGAACGGTTGTTACCAGTACGAGCTTTACGTCCAGTGATTACACATTGTTTTGGCATGTTGTATTCCCTCCTTACTGTTGATGCTGAAAGATTATTATTTCAGTTCGGTATTTCACATACCATAATAATTTAACATACGATGGCGTTCAGTGCAACAGTTTTCACATAACCTTTCAAGAAAAAAACCTTTACAGACATAAAACATTTATGAAAAGTAGAGAAGTTTAATGGGGAATAGTTCTCCTATCCTTTTCCTCGATAACCAAGTTTCAGCGATACACGTCTACCAGTATCAACTAATCGCTCAATCAATGTATTAATATGATCTTGAGAGACATTAAAGTTTACAAAACCAATACTGACTGCTCCTATCACTTCACCAAAACCATCTAAAACAGAGACAGCAATGGAGGAAGTACCTGCAGTTCGTTCTCCATGACTTATTGCATAGCCTTGTTGTCGAATTTGGTGAAGCTGCTCCTCTAATTCGGCCATTTCATCTTTAGTTACTAGTTGCTCTAGAATTTCTTTGGATTGTAGCGCTGACATTGAGGCGAGTATGGCCTTATTGGCCGCTCCGATATGCATAGGTATGCGAATACCCAACTGATCATAAATACGAATCGGATTAGCTGCACTGTCTATCCGTTCTATAATAATCGTATCTAATCCAGCTGGTTTACTTAAATAAACGCTTTCTTCAACCTCCCTGGCTAATCGTTCTAACTCAGGTCTGATTTTGCTAATATAATCCATCGTATCATATACCTGTAAGCCAAGTTCCATCCATATGGTTCCAAGCCGATAATATTTAGTCTGTTCATCTTGCTCAATCATCCCTTGTTTAATCATGGCTTTTAAAATTCTATGTAAAGTACTTAGCGGTAAATCGCATTTTGTAGAAAGCTCTGAAATGGACAAGCTACTGTCGTTTGCATCAGCAGCTAAAACCTTGGCAATTGTCATCGCCCGCTCTAATAATTGCATTTGTCCCACCTCCCTTCATCCTATTTTATTTTTATTCTCCATCTACGTCTAGTTCCAATATTCCCGTACAAATCAGAAGTCTAAACAAATGCTTATTTTAATACACGAAAGCTACAAAAGGATCCTTTAAGGCTTCTTTAATAAACGACAGCATTTTTTCCAAGCGTGAACGCAATCTAGATTAAAAGAAAAATAAAAGTTTTCTAAATATATTGACAGTATAGCATAAAACGAATATATTCTTCATATAAACTTTCCTCTTAACGGAAACGTTTTCCACTACACGGAAATGAGGTGAAAGGAATGCATTATTGTTCATCAATGTATGCGCCTTTGAAACATGTTATTGTAAAAGATCCAAAAGATGCTTTCCGAAGCCAGACACATCTTAGTGAGGAATGGAAAACATTTAACTACTTATCTGAGCCTAATTATGAAGAAGCTCTAAGCGAATACGCTGAATTTATTGGGATTCTTGGAAAGTATGTTGAGACTATTGAATATCTGCCTATAGCAGATGAAGTAGGATTAGATTCTCTTTATGCACATGATCCAGTTAAATTCACTCCAAATGGTGCCATAATACTGAAATCAGGCAAAAAATTAAGACAACCAGAAGCCGCAGTATACAAGGACTTTTTACGGCAAAAAGGTATACCAATAATTGGTGAACTTACTGGAGAGGCAGTTTCAGACGGTGGAGATATTGTTTGGCTAGATGATCGAACGCTCGTTGTGGGTAGAGGTTATCGAACAAACGATGAAGCCATTCGTCAGTTAAAGGAAATGACAGCCGATATGGTAGATGAATTTATAGTTGTACAACTAACACATGATCTTGGTGAAGCTGAATGTTTACATTTAATGTCTTTCATAAGTATGGTAGACCGAGATTTAGCTGTTGTGCATTCGCGTTTAATGCCAGTATTTTTCAGACAACTGCTAATTGAGCGTGGCATCCAGCTAGTAGAAGTACCTAAAGATGAATACGATTCGTTAGGCTGTAATGTTTTAGCGCTTGCACCAAGGGTATGTGTGATTCCTCAAGGCAACAAAGAAACAAAGCAACAGCTACTTGATGCTGGAGCAACTGTGTACGAATATAAAGGCGATGAAATTACTGTTAAAGGAACAGGTGGGCCGACTTGCCTAACTTGCCCAGTAGTAAGAGGATAAAGGAGAAGATGAATATGTTTAAAAATGTTATTGTTAAAAATCCAGGAAATAGTTTTGTAAACGGTTTAACAACTAGTGATTTAGGAAAGCCGATTTTAGAAAAATTATTTGAACAACATGAACATTATGTAGAGGCTTTAAAAAAATGCGGTGTAGAAGTTACACAATTACCAGCAAATGAAGCATTTCCAGATTCAACATTTGTAGAGGATACAGCTGTATTAACGCCTGAATTTGCTATTATATCGAATCCTGGAGCAGCAGCTCGTAACCGCGAAATTGAAGAAATCGAACCAGCTGTAAAGCAATTCTATGAAAAAATTTACTATATTAAAGGTTCTGGAACACTTGATGGTGGAGATGTACTACAAGCAGAGAAAAAGTTTTACGTAGGGATCTCAGAGCGCACAAATGAAGAAGGCGCTCAGCAATTTAAAGAGATTGTTGAGCTAGAAGGTTATGAAGCAACTATTATTCCATTAAAAGAATTCTTCCACTTAAAAACTGGAATTGCCTATGTTGGGGAAAATCGTATGGTGCTAGCTGGTGAATTTGTCGATCATCCTGCATTTGAATCTTACGAAAAAATCGTGATTCCTAAAGAGGATGAATATTCAGCTAACTGTATTCAAGTAAATGATTATATTATTATTCCAGCTGGCTATCCAGAAACAAATCGTAAATTACTGGACCTTGGCTATCAAACAATTGAACTTGATATGTCTGAATTTAGAAAACACGATGGTGGTTTAAGCTGTTTATCATTACGTTTTTAAGTAAATCTAACAATACCCAATCAATTTAAAAGAGAAAATTGATTGGGTACTTTCATTCTTAAAATATCAGAATATTTAATATTTTTACATTATATGGGAAGTAGGGATGGATGTTGAATAAAGGGGATCAGCTTCACAATAATCAATTAAAGCGTTCGATGAAAAGTCGTCACTTGTTAATGCTTTCACTTGGGGGTGTTATTGGAACAGGCTTATTTTTAAATGTAGGCTATACCATTAACCAGGCAGGACCCGGCGGTGCACTGATTGGTTACTTATTTGGTGGCTTAATTTTGTTTATGGTCATGAATTGTCTTGGGGAATTGGCTGTTTACATGCCTGTTACAGGTTCTTTCCAAACATATGCAACACGTTTCATTAGTCCTTCAGCCGGTTTTTCATTAGGTTGGATGTATTTTGTTGGATCTGCTGCCACAGCAGGCGTTGAATTTACGGCTGCAGGTATTTTAATGCAGCATTGGTTTCCAAGTGTACCAATTTGGATATGGTGTGCTGTGTTTATGGTTCTTTTATTTGTCTTAAATGCTTTAACAACGAAGGGCTTTGCTGAAGCAGAGTTCTGGTTTGCTAGTATAAAAGTTGTTGCAGTGATTGCATTTATCATTATTGGTGGAGCAGCAATCTTTGGTTTAATTCCATTAGCAGATCGTCCTACTCCACATCTCACAAATTTAGCACCTTCTGGTTTATTCCCAGCAGGTATTACGATTATTTTTGTCACAATGATGAATGTAATTTTTTCTTATCAGGGATCAGAGCTGGTGGGTATTGCAGCAGGGGAGACCGAGAACCCTGAAAAAAATATTCCTAGAGCGATTCGTACAATTCTATTTAGAATCATCGTTTTCTATATTGCTTCCATTATTGTATTATCGGCAATATTCCCAGCATCAGAGCTTGGGCTTATGGAAAGTCCATTTGTCACGTTAATGAATTTAGCTGGTGTACCATATGCAGCTGGTATCATGAACTTTGTTATTTTGACAGCTATTTTATCAGTCGGTAATTCATGTTTATATGCATCAACACGTTTATTATTTTCCATGTCACAAGAGGGGATGGCGCCCAAGTTATTTGGTCGATTAACGAAAAATAAAGTACCTTTAAATGCGCTTATTTTTACGATGGTATTCTCACTCTTATCTTTATTAACTAGTGTAATGGAAGCTGATGCTGTATTTGTATTACTAATGTCGGTAGCAGGTATATCTGTCACAATTTCATGGATGGGAATATGTGCTTCTCAGTTAATGTTCCGTTATCGCTATGTGAAGTCGGGAGGAAATGTGGCTGATCTAAAATTTAAAACACCACTATTCCCGTTGATTCCAGTATTTTGTATAATCTTTTGTGTTTTAATTTTAGTATTTTTAGCGTTTGATCCAACGCAAAGGATTGGTTTACTATACGGGATTGGCTTCTTTATTGCCTGTATGATTTTTTATCAATTGAAATTAAAGAAAGCGGCGACTGCTGCTACAGATAGCAAAAGTGAAGAAACACTAGAAATTCGTTAATCGTACCTCTAACGAATGGGAGTTAAAGGAGAAAAAATCATGAATACTTTTATGTGGGATACACCCGAAAAACTACGTGCCCTATTATGTGAACTTGTGAGCTGGGAAAGCCGAACATTAACGGAGGGTGAAAATAAATTTGCCTTTCGACTAAAAGATAAATTGTTAACGCTTCCATATTTTGAAAAGCACCCAGACTTGATTGAATTACATGATGCAGGACTTGGCAGAAATGCAGTGACAGCCTTCTATAAGCATCCAACCGCAACTGAAACCGTTGTGTTAATCAGTCACTTCGATACCGTGCATACAGAGGAATATGGTGAACTAGAGCCGTTAGCCTTTTCTCCAGAAGAACTAACGAAAAAGCTAATGGAACCTAAATACCTAAAAGATTTACCAGAGGCAGCTCGCATTGATTTGGCGTCTGGGAATTATTTATTTGGACGCGGCACAATGGATATGAAAATGGGTCTTGCCTTACACATGCAGTTGATCGAAAAGGCAAGCTTTGAGCAATGGCCGATTAATTTGATTTTAACAACGGTCCCTGATGAGGAAGTCAACTCTGCTGGTATGAGAGCGGCTGTTGTGGAACTGGTGAGACTGCGGGAACAGCATGGCTTAACCTATAAATTATTTTTAAATAGTGAGCCATCGTTTTCACAAGGGCCTTCGGATACGAATGAATATATTTATTCAGGTACAATTGGTAAAATTATGCCTGCTGCTTTGTTCTACGGAAAAGAGACACATGTCGGTGAGCCATTAAAAGGGATGACGGCTCCCTTTATCGCTTCCTATATGACACAGCATATGGAGTGGAATCCCCTTTTCCGTGAAATAGATTTAGGCGAAAGCACACCACTACCCGTCTCTCTACAATTAAAAGATTTAAAAATGGAGTATTCTACACAAACACCATACCGTGCGGCGGCACTTTACAATGTCTTTTTGTTAAAACGTACAGCGGCTGAGGTGATGGCTATTTTTGAGGAAGTTGCGTTACAGGCAATGGCTGCTTGCAATGCGCACTATCAGGACATTTGTACACGCGAAAATGTGCAGGGTGTGGGCAAGGTAAAGGTCTTACGCTATGAGGCATTATTGGAGCATGCGATCCATAAGTTAGGAGCTGAGGAAGTACAAGCGATTAAGCACCAGGTTCAACAGCATCCTGCATGGGATGATCGTGAAAAATCCATTCGTATTGTGGATCAGCTCATGATTCGCTGTCAGGAATTAGCACCTGCCACAGTTCTGTTATATGCACCACCTTACTATCCAGCCATTAATTCATCCAACCATCCATTAGTGAAACAGTCGATTGAATTAATGAAGCAAACAGCTCAAACATTTGATATTGAGGTGGAGCAGATCCACTACTTTAACGGAATCTGTGATTTAAGCTATGTCAACTATTCAGATGCATCCAATGAGTGGCTAGCATTTGAACGGAACACACCTGTATGGGGCGATACGTATCATATTCCATTCAAAGAGATGGCAGCATTACAAGGTCCTGTCTTAAATGTCGGTCCATTTGGTAAGGATGCCCATCAAAAAACAGAACGATTGCATGTGGATAGTGCGTTTAAAGAGATGCCTGTTATGATTGACACGCTTATTAAAAGTCTATTTTAGCCAAATAAATTTTTCGATATTTAATTGAATACAATGTAAAAAGTTGATGCTATAAAGGTATCAACTTTTTTATTTATCAGAAAAATTTAGATTGACTTGTATTTTTCGTTATCATGACGATACATATAGGACATTATAATTATTTGAAAGTGGGCATGAGGAGAGAGCATGATGGAAAATCAAGAAAAATTAGCTTTTTCTATTCGCGAAGAAATGGTTCAGTCGAATTTAAAAGGGATGAGAATAGTTGCTTGGACACTTATGTATGTATCAGTCATTATTTCGTTAATACATTATGGAGAGGTATTTTTTGTGAAGGCGGAAAGAGCCATGGTTCCCGTCTATATTGCCATTCATATCGCTATGTTTTATATAGATGTTGCAGTATTATTGTTTATCCGAGAAAAGCGAATTCATATTACTCCTGTTAATATACAGAAGTATGAACGGTTGGTTGTTGTTTATATTTACACAATAATGCTTTTGATTACTGCGATATCGGTATTGGATGTTTACTTTTTCCGTCATGCAGCACTCTATGAGGTTATTTTAATCATTATTTGTACAGTATTCGCGTTACCTTTACGAAAAATTGTCTGGATTATTTTGCTTTCTGCATCAGCCATTATTGTGAGTGCATATATGAGTGCTGGAATATCGAGTGAAAATATAAAAATTATATTACCCATGTCATTATTAATACCTATTGGTGTAATGATTCAATATCAGACCTATAAGGTTCGTAAACAAATCCATACCCAGCATATTTTATTGAATGAGGAAATGACTAAAACGAAGCGACTATCAGAATTGTTGGCTATTAAAAATAATGAATTAGCAGAGCAAGCATTAAAAGATTCTTTAACGAATCTACCTAATCGACGTGCATTTAACCAAAAATTGAATAAGATAGGACAGCAACTTTATCAAACACAGCCTTTAACAGTCATAATGATTGATATTGATTGCTTTAAAAAATTTAATGATTATTATGGTCATTTGCAGGGAGATGCAGCAATTGTCAAAGTCGCATCTCTATTGGAGGAAATTGCAGGGAAGTATAATGCATTTGTTGCCCGTTGGGGTGGCGAGGAATTTGTTATGATAAGCCAGCATACTCATAAGGTTGCTGAACCTGTATGTGAAGAAATCTTAGAAGAAATTCGACAACTTAATATACCGCATTTACAATCTACTATTGCCCAACAAGTTACTGTTAGTATTGGAATGTGTCAAGCTAAAATCGCAAAATATGAGCATTTACAAACATGTTGTGAATTAGCTGACCAAGCGCTATATTTGGCAAAGCAAAACGGACGAAATAACTATTTCTGCAAAATGGCAATTTTTGATGAAGAAGCAAATGCGTCTATTTGAAGTCAGAAAACGTTGCTACAAAGCCCTTCAATACCCCCTTAGGTTGCTTAAATTATAACGAAAGTGTTACAATATAGTTTAGTCAAAAAGAGCCAAGGGGGCATTTCTATGTCAATTGAATTAAACAATGAATTCGGCCAAATTGATATTTCAACAGATGTACTTGCACAAATTGCTGGTGGAGCTGCTGTAGAATGCTACGGTATTGTTGGCATGGCATCTAAACATCAAATTCGTGATGGTCTAACTGATATTTTACGTAAAGAAAACTTCGCAAAAGGTGTTGTAATTCGACAACAGGACGACGATTTACATATAGATATGTACATTATTGTTAGTTACGGGACAAAAATTTCGGAAGTGGCTTATCAAGTACAATCGAAAGTGAAATATACAGTAGATAAAACATTAGGTATGAGCGTAAAATCTGTCAATATCTTTGTACAGGGCGTTCGTGTAGCGAATTAAGAGGAGGAACTAAATCGAATGCAGTCTTTAGACGGTATAAAGTTTGCTGAAATGGTACAAATGGGGGCGCATCACCTATACCAAAATGCAAATTATGTAGATTCATTAAATGTTTTCCCCGTTCCAGATGGTGATACAGGTACAAATATGAACTTATCGATGACATCTGGTGCAAAGGAAACAGAGCATGCTGCTTCAGAGCATATTGGTAAAACAGCACAGGCATTATCAAAAGGCTTGTTAATGGGAGCGCGTGGGAATTCAGGCGTTATTCTATCTCAGTTATTCCGTGGTTTTGGGAAGTTTATTGAGAAGGAGTCAACAATTGATGCAAAGGGCTTTGCTGGAGCATTCCAAGCGGGTGTTGATACGGCATATAAAGCTGTTATGAAGCCAGTAGAAGGAACAATTTTAACGGTAGCACGTGAAGCTGCGAAAAAAGGTGTAGAAGTAGCAGAAACTGAAAACGATATCATTGCCGTAATGGAAGCTTTTACAGCAGAGGCAAAGGCATCGTTGGATCGTACACCTGACCTACTGCCTGTTTTAAAAGAAGTTGGTGTGGTAGATAGTGGTGGTCAAGGCTTACTATTTGTGTATGAAGGATTTTTAGCTTCCTTAAAGGGGGAGGCTCTTCCGGAGAAAAATGATGCGACGCTAGATGATTTAATCAATGCAGAACATCATAGAGCCCAAGATTTCATGAACACTGCTGATATTGAATTTGGTTACTGTACAGAAATAATGGTACGCTTAGAAGAAGGAAAAGAACCTTTTAATGAAGAACAATTCCGTAATGAATTAAACCCTTTAGGTGATTCTTTACTTGTTATTTCAGATGAGGAAATTGCGAAGGTTCATATCCATTCCGAGCAACCAGGTTCTGTTCTATCAATTGGCCAAAAATACGGTAGTCTTATAAAAATTAAAGTTGATAATATGCGTGAGCAGCATTCAGCAATCGTTGGCGAGGAACATAAAGCCCCTACGCCTGCTAAAAAAGTAGAAAAACATCCATATGCTATTGTAACGATTGCTATGGGTGAAGGTGTGGCAGAATTATTGCGCTCTATCGGTGCTTCCTATGTCATTGAAGGCGGTCAAACAATGAATCCTTCAACTGAAGATATCGTGAAGGCTGTACAAGAAATCGGTGCAGAGAAAGTATTAATCTTACCGAATAATAAAAATATAGTGATGGCAGCGGAGCAAGCGGTTGAACTATTAGAAATTGATGCAGCAGTAGTTCCTACGAAGACGATTCCTCAAGGAATGGCAGCGATTTTAGCGTTTAACCCAGAGGCAGCTGTTGATGTAAATAAAAAAACAATGTCAGAAGCATTTACAAATGTGAAGACAGGTCAAGTTACCTATGCAGTGCGTGATACATCTATTGATGGTGTTGAAATTCACAAAGATGATTTTATGGCATTGGCAGAAGGAAAAATTGTCCTTTCTACACCAGCACTAAAGGATGCAGCTGAAAAAGTAATTAAGGATTTAGTCAATGAAGATGCTGAGATTGTTACAGTCATTTATGGTGAAGATACAACTGAACAAGCTGCCTCTGAGTTGGTAGCTTTCATAGAAGAGAACTATCCGGATGTAGAAGTTGAATTATTTGATGGTAAACAAGGGTTATATCCATATATTATTTCAGTAGAATAATTACATGCTACTTTGCTATTCCGTAAAGAAAGCAGTGCACAAAACGTGTACTGCTTTTGTTTATGCTACAAAGAGAATG
The DNA here is from genome assembly GCF_001705465.1 of Lysinibacillus sp. AR18-8. Classification (NCBI taxonomy): domain Bacteria; kingdom Bacillati; phylum Bacillota; class Bacilli; order Caryophanales; family Bacillaceae; genus Lysinibacillus; species Lysinibacillus sp. AR18-8. Next base: position 95,579 of record NZ_MDGU01000019.1, on the reverse strand, counting down.
TTGGATTAAATTTATTAAAAACGTACTAAATATGAATCATTCAATGTACGTACCCACAGGATATAAAATTTGGAAATATTGGAATGTCGCCGCTTTCGTAGTTGTGTATATATGGTACGGACAATAAATAAGCATAAATATTTACTATAAATTATAGTAGTGGTAATTTTCTGAAAGTTGATAAATTAAATGCTTTACTTTTATAGTAACTATCAAGCATGATATAAATAAAAATAAATATTATTATACGGATAGAATAGAGGGGTGTTTGTATGAAGTTTACTTCAGTATTTGATATTATTGGACCAGTCATGATTGGGCCTTCCTCCTCTCATACGGCAGGAGCAGCTCGCATCGGGCGTGTTGCAAGGGATTTATTTGGTAGACAACCTAAATGGGCAAAAATTCATTTATATGGATCATTTGCAGAAACGTATAGAGGGCATGGTACAGATGTTGCGATTGTAGGAGGCTTATTAAATTACGATACATTTGATGATCGTATTAAAACGGCATTTGAAGATGCCAAAAAAGCAGGATTAGAATACGAATTCATTCCTGAAACAGCTAATACCGAGCATCCAAATACGGCTCGACTTGTCATTGGAGACGATGAAGGGGAAATGTCAGTAGTCGGTATTTCAATTGGTGGCGGAAAAATTGAAGTCAGTGAAGTCAATGGCTTTAAGTTACGTTTAACTGGTGGTATGCCAGCAATTCTTGTTGTTCATGACGATCGTGCTGGCTGTATTGCCAATGTAGCCAATTGCTTGGCGATGCATGAAGTCAACATTGGGCATATGGAGGTATCACGTATCGAACGTGGTTTAACTGCTTTGATGGTGATTGAAGTTGATCAAAACATTGAGGATAAGGTGCTACAGCAAATATCTTTAATTCCATATATTACAAAGGTCTCAAAAATTAATAACTAAGGAGGTGTCCCGTGATGGACGTTTTATTTCATAATGTTCGTGAACTTGTTGAACGAGCAGAGAAAGAAGATAAATTAATATCAGAAATTATGATTGAACAAGAAATATTGATAACTGGTAGAACGCGTGAAGAAATCATCCAGCAAATGGATCGAAATTTAACAGTGATGGAAGAAGCAATTGAACGTGGATTACAAGGTGTGCAATCAGTAACAGGTTTAACTGGTGGGGATGCCGTATTACTTCAAAATTATATTGCACAAGGAAAGTCACTTTCAGGTGATTTATTATTAGATGCAGTAAGTAAAGCGGTTGCAACTAATGAAGTAAATGCTGCAATGGGAACAATCTGTGCAACACCAACAGCAGGTTCAGCAGGTGTAGTGCCAGGAACACTGTTTGCAGTAAAAAACAAACTAAATCCAACTCGTGAGCAAATGATTCGTTATTTATTTACGTCAGGAGCATTTGGATTTGTGGTAGCCAATAACGCTTCCATTTCTGGGGCTGCTGGTGGTTGTCAGGCAGAGGTTGGTTCAGCTGCAGGTATGGCTGCAGCTGCTATTGTCGAAATGGCTGGAGGTACACCACAGCAATGTTCAGAAGCGTTTGCCATTACATTAAAAAACATGCTAGGTCTTGTTTGTGATCCAGTGGCAGGCTTGGTTGAAGTGCCTTGTGTCAAACGTAATGCAATGGGTGCATCTAACTCCCTAGTAGCGGCGGATATGGCACTTGCTGGTGTAACAAGTCGTATTCCGTGTGATGAAGTAATTGGTGCTATGTATCGCATTGGACAATCTATGAGTCCTAATCTTAAAGAGACGGCACGAGGCGGTCTAGCAGCAACACCAACAGGGAAGGCGATCAGTAAAGCCATCCTTGAAAATGGTGGCTTACAAAGCATTAAAGCACTTCAATAAATATAAGAAACATGCTATCTAAATAGGTAGCATGTTTTTATGTTGGTTGATAACTTACTGGAAAGAAAAAACCTCTTACGTACATTGTCGATTTAAGTATAATTAAATTTTAATAAGGAAATATATTTATCTTAATTATATAGCAGGGACGTGAATAGAGATGGATTTGCGTAATTTGAAAACATTTCATGTTGTTTCAACTTACCTCAACTTTACAAAAGCGGCTGAAATTCTTAATTATAGCCAGCCTACAATTAGCCAACAGATTAAAGCGTTAGAGGAAGAGTTAGGGCATATCTTAATTAATCGAATGGGTAAGAAAATGTTTCTTTCTCAAGTAGGAAAAATAGTAAAGGAACATACAGATCAATTATTTGGGATTATTGAGGAAATGGAACAGGATTTGAAGAATTTCGAAAAGCCATTTGGTCATTTGACAATCGCTGCACCAGAGTTTTATTGCGGCTATTATTTATCACATATTATCGGTTCGTTTTTAAAACAGTACCCTCAGGTAAACCTAAAACTTCTTTGTGCCAATAGTAAAGAAACAGCCAAACTTGTGAGTTCAAACCAAGCAGATATAGGTTTTGTAGCTGGATCCCCTAGTTACGCTGGTGTAGAGGGGATTTTATTGGAGGAAGAGGATTTAGTATTGGTTGGAAATCCGCTTATTATAAAGGATCGCACTGTGCAGGAAATATTTGATGATTATCCCTTTATAACCTATGGAATGGATGACTGTATTGTCAGTTGCCTGCAAGAAATTAAGTGTAAGCCACAAACAATAGTGGAATTTGGAAGCGAGGAAGCAATTAAGAGAGCAGTAATGGAACAAGTGGGTCTAGCCTTGTTGAGTGATATTATTATTCAAAAAGAGGTAACAAAAGGGAGTCTTCAAGTTCTGTACCGATTCCCTAAAAAGTTACCTACTTATTTAATTTTTCCTCAAAATGCTAAAACATTTAGTAATGTAAGTACATTTATTGATTTAGTTAAAGACACATGGAAAACAATTTAATTGGTTTGTATATCGAAAAGAATGAAAAGAATGTTGCTGCCTGGTGAAATCGCAGGGATGTAACGTTCTTTTTATTTGTAATTTTTTTGATGTATCCCGATGAATTTATATGTAAATTTATCAATAGTAACTATTCAAAATAGTAATTTTTTATTTATTTTTTTATCAATTACAATGAATAAGACGGAAATTTCAAAAAAAGGGGATGGCTTTTTATGTTGGAGAGATATGTTACGTATTGATAGTGGACATAAAAATTTGTTTTTATTCAATGATTCAATTAAGGAGGATGGCGGATGAGTAAATTTATAGCTAATAAAGAAATAGAGCAACAAAAAGGAATTAATGTTTATGTGTTAATCTTTTGCCTTATTGTTATATCATCTATTTTAACGTATTTTATTCCAGCTGGTTCATTTCAACGGGAAGAAGTTAATGGACGTCAAGTGATTCAACCTGGGACATTTAGTTTTACAGATATGAACCCCATTGGATTTTTGGATATTTTTAGCAGTGTACATTCAGGCATGATGCAAGGAGCAAGTATTATTTTCTTCGTATTGATTGTAGGAGGTACCTTTGGAATACTATCAGCCACAGGGGCATTAGAATCCTTTATCGCCATGCTATCTGTAAAAATGGCAAAACGCGAAATGTTAATAATACCAGTATTAATGTTGTTTTTCGCCTGTGCTGGGTCATTAATGGGGATGTCTGATGAAACGATTGTATATGTAGGGATTCTTGCACCGCTTGCTGTTGCCCTAGGGTTTGATGCAATTACAGGTTTTGCAATTGTTATTCTTGGTGCATCTGTCGGATTTTCGGCAGCTGTTATGAATCCGTTTACAGTAGGAATAGCGCAAGAGATTGCGGGCTTGCCATTATTTTCAGGAATTGCTTTTCGAATTGTCATTTTTATTGTCTTATACACAGTAGCAACAATATATGTTTATCGCTATGCAAGAAAAGTGAAAAATAATCCTAAACTCGGCTTTTATGGAAATTTTCGCAATGATGAGGGTGATTTCGTACAGGGGAATTCGAAAATGGAAATAAGACATAAGCTTGTTATGGCTACATTTCTTTTGAATTTTATCGTATTGATGTACGGGGTTGTAAAACTAGGTTGGTACATTACTGAAATAGCTGGTTTATTTTTATTGTTTGGTATTTTAATGGGGCTTATTGGCAAATTATCACCTTCGCATATTGCTAATTCATTTATGAAGGGCGCAGGTGATTTAGTTGGTGGCGCTCTTATCATTGGGTTAGCTCAGTCTATTTTAGTGATTTTCAATAACTCAGGATTAATTGATACAATTCTCTTTTACACATCTGCATTGCTTGATTCAGTTCCACCTGCACTAAATGCTGTAGGGATGTTTATCTTCCAGTTATTTTTAAATTTTTTAGTACCATCAGGAAGTGGACAGGCTGCCTTAACGATGCCAATTATGGCACCTTTATCAGATATGATCGGTGTTACAAGACAAACAGCCGTACTTGCCTATCAATTTGGCGATGGTATGTCGAATATTATATTCCCAACAGTAGGTTTTTTAATGGCGGGATTATCAATTGCGGGTATTCCTTGGGGTAAATGGATAAAGTGGATTTTTCCGTTTATGCTTATTCAAGTAACAGTTGCGGTAATATCGCTCATTATTGCACAAGTCATACAATACGGACCTTTCTAAAGGAGTTTAACAATGGAAATAATGAATATAAAAAAATTAGCAGAAAAGGCAATAGAGGATCGCCGTCATCTGCACCAATACCCAGAGCTTTCTGGTGAAGAATACGAAACAAGTGAGTTTATTCGCAAAAGACTAGAGGAGTTAGATATAGAAATTCTAGATTATGAACCTCCAGGTGTAGTGGCGTTTATAAAAGGGACAAAGGGAACAAAAACTATTGCATTACGTGCCGATATAGATGCCTTACCTATAAAAGAAGAGGGAGACAAACCGTACATTTCAGACAGGCAAGGTGTTGCTCATATGTGTGGCCATGATGGTCATACAGCGATTTTATTAGCAGTTGCAACATGGATAAGCTTAAATAGAGAGAAAATCGAGCCGAATATCAAGCTTATATTTCAATCAGCAGAGGAAATCACGCCAAGTGGCGCTGATTTATTAATTCAAAAAGGTGTGTTGGAAGATATAGATGCTATTTTTGGCATTCACTTATGGCAAGGTTTAGAGAAAGGGAAGATAGGTTTAACACATGGACCGATGATGGCTTCTATTGATGATTTTGAAATTATAATTCAAGGGTATGGTGGTCATGGTTCGATGCCACATGAAACAATTGATCCTATTTATATAGCTAGCCATTTAATGCAAGCTTTTCAAAGTATCATAAGTAGAAATGTCAATCCTATCGATGCGGGTGTCATTACAGTTGGTAATATACAAGCGGGAACCACTTATAATATTATTCCTGATACGGCAAAATTAACTGGAACGATCAGAGCATTGACACCGAACACTGTAAAAATCATTAAAACGAAAATGGTAAGTTTAACAGAAGGGATTTGCCGAGCATTTGGAGCAGAAGGAAAAATCGATTTTATTTTAGGAACACCTCCGCTCGTCAATGATCCAACACAATCACGATTTATTGAATCGATTGTACGGGAACAATTCGGAGATACCGCATTTAAGGTAGTCGAACCAGTCATGGGTGGAGAAGATTTTTCTTATTATTTACAACATAAGCCTGGAGCATTTGTTTTTGTAGGTATGGGTGGTGAAAAAAGCCAATATCCACATCATCATCCACGATTTGATCTAGATGAAGATGTTTTCCCTGATGCGATTCAACTATTTATAAATATTATCTTGCAACATAAATAATCAGACTATTTATACGAAAAGGAGTTTTACATCGTGATAAAAAAGATTGAAGTGTTTGCAGCACGTTTACAATTAAAGGAACCCTTCGTTATTTCTTATGTTCATTTAGATGATATGCCAACTATTCTTACCAGAATCGAGACGGATGAGGGTGTAGTTGGCTGGGGCGAAGCTGTGCCTGATCAAAATGTGACGGGTGAAACTTGGGAGAGCACGTATCACGTTATTAAACATGAACTAGCGCCATTACTGATTGATGAAGATCCATTTGCAGTAGACCGTATCCATAAAAAGTTTAATGAAAAAATTGATGGAGTCCCTTCAGCAAAAGCCGCATTGGACATTGCACTCTACGATTTGATGGGGAAAATGACTGGTCAACCAGTTTATCAATTAATTGGTGGAAAAGCACATGAGGAATTACAGGTGCCAAGAGTGATTAGCATTAAGAGTCCTGAGGAAATGGCTAAAGATGCAAGTGAATTTGTAAAATCGGGTTTCCGTAATATTAAAATTAAGGTTGGTACAAATGCTGATTTAGATATTGCTCGTATTCGTGCTGTAAGAGAAGCAATAGGTGAGGAGGTGCAACTGCGAGTAGATGCCAATCAAGGTTGGAATAGAATGGAGACACTAAAAGTAATAAGAGAAACTACAGCTTGTCATGTAGACTGGTACGAGCAACCTGTAAAAGCACATGATTTAAGAGCGTTAAAAGAAATCAGAGCCCTTTCACCTTGTAGTATTATGGTAGACGAAGGTGTTCATAATATTTATGATTTAGTCGATGTCATAGAAATGCGTGCTGCCGATATGCTAAATATAAAATTAATGAAATCAGGTGGAATCTATCCAGCTTTAGCGCTTGCAAGTCTTGCGGAGGCTGCAGAGATGCCTTGCCAAGTTGGCTCTATGGTTGAATCAGCAATCGGAACAATGGCTGGGGCACACCTAGCCATCAGTAAGTCGATTATCCATACAAACGAGATGGTCGGACCATTAATGTTTGTAAAAGATGTGGCAAATGTTACATACTATAAAGACATCCTGCAGTTAAGTGATAAAGCTGGATTAGGAATAGAAGTTGATGAGCAATATGTGAAAGAAATTACATGTTTCTCCTGTGAAATTAAATAATCAAAAGTTTAACCCTATCAATCATTGGTAGGGTTTTTGCTTATGTGTAGGGTTAGGGAAATAATTTATGGTACATTAGATAGAGAGAGTATAACACTACATAAACAATCAATGAAGGGAGTTGTGGGATAAGATGACTGAATTATATGGACCCGTCAATGAATTAAAAGGCGTCGGGAAAGAAACAGCAGCCCATCTTGAATCACTAGGAATCAATACAATAGCTGATTTATTATGGACGTTCCCACATCGACATGAAGATTTTCGTTTAAAAGATTTAGCGCAAACACCACATAACGAACGGGTTACAGTTGAGTGTAAGGTGGAGCGGGAGCCTACGATTTTATTTTTAGGTCGTAATAAGTCAAGACTCCAAGTAACTGTTTTAGCAGGAAGACATTTAGTGAAAGTCGTATTTTTCAATCAGGGCTATTTAAAGCAAAAGCTTGTACCTGGTTCCATTATTACGGTGACTGGTAAATGGGATCGAGGTAGACAAGTAATCAATGGCACTTCAGTTACATTTGGTCCTAAAACAGATCAAGTTGACTTTGAGCCTGTCTATAGTCTGAAAGGCTTGATCCCCCAAAAAAGATTTCGAAAATATATGCGACAAGTGTTAGACGATTGTGGAGAAGTACTGCCAGAGACCATTCCATATTATTTACAAGAGTCGTATAAGCTTGTTTCAATAAGAGAGGGCTTGGAGGGTATTCATTTTCCACTGGATGCTGGGCATGCTAAACAAGCAAGGAGACGCTTTGCCTATGAGGAGCTATTAAACTTCCAATTGCGTATTCAAGCTTTACGGAAAATAAGGAAGGATAGTGAACACGGTACAGTTATTCAATTTAATGTGCATAAGTTACGAGATTTTATCGCTTCCTTACCCTATGAATTAACGAATGCTCAAAAACGCGTGGTGAATGAAATTTGTAAGGATTTGAAGGAGCCGCATCGAATGAATCGCTTGCTACAAGGGGATGTAGGTTCGGGTAAAACCGTTGTAGCAGCAATAGGGCTATATGCAGCCGTAACAGCAGGTTTTCAAGGAGCCTTAATGGCACCAACTGAAATATTAGCAGAACAGCACTTAGAGAATTTGAAAGAATGGTTCCAACCATTTGGTGTTCGTGTTGCACTCTTATCCGGGTCCACTAAAACAAAAGAGCGACGTGTGATATTAGCTGATTTGGCAAATGGAGATCTTGATATTGTTATTGGTACACATGCTCTAATCCAGCCAGATGTTATTTTTCATAAACTTGGCTTTGTCATCACGGATGAACAGCACCGCTTTGGTGTGGAGCAACGACGTATTTTGCGTGATAAAGGGGAGAATCCCGATGTGCTTTTTATGACAGCTACCCCGATACCACGAACACTAGCTATTACAGCATTTGGGGAAATGGACGTATCGATGATTGATGAAATGCCAGCAGGGCGTAAGCAGATTGAAACGCATTGGATGAAGAAAGAACAATTCGGCTCTGTTTTATCTAAGCTAGAATTAGAGTTAGCTGCTGGAAGACAAGCCTATGCGATTTGTCCGCTTATCGAGGAATCCGATAAGCTTGATGTTCAGAATGCTGTGGAAATTTATGAGCAGCTAGCGACTTATTTTAAAGATCGTTATCATGTCGGTTTAATGCATGGGCGTTTATCAGCTGATGAAAAAGATGCGGTTATGCGTGCTTTTAGTGAAGGGACTATTCAAGTTTTAGTTTCTACAACCGTTGTAGAGGTAGGTGTAAATGTACCAAATGCTACCTTTATGCTTGTCTATGATGCTGAACGCTTTGGCCTAGCGCAGTTGCATCAGCTTCGAGGTCGTGTTGGTCGTGGTGAGCACCAATCATACTGTATTTTACTTGCAGATCCTAAGTCTGATGAGGGGAAAGAACGTATGCAATCGATGACAGAAACAAATGATGGTTTCCGTTTAGCTGAAAAAGATCTTGAATTAAGGGGACCAGGAGACTTTTTTGGTAGAAAGCAAAGTGGTTTACCTGATTTTAAAGTAGCTGATTTAGTACATGATTATCGTATATTGGAGACCGCTAGAAAAGATGCCTCAGAGATGCTTGAAACAAAAGAGTTTTGGCAGGATGACGACTATCAATACTTGCGTAAAATGCTAGAAGATACTGGTGTTTTACAAGGAGAGCGCTTCGATTAATCTGAGAAGCTTGTTAGCACAGAAAGAATGTAAGTACTTGATTTCAAAACAAGTCTTGCATTCTTTTTTTATACTCTATATACTGATATTAGTACCAAGTGCTAATAACAACTCAAAAGGTGGCGAATGAAGTTGAGACGAACGAAAAAAGAGCGACAGCGACTACTATCTGAAACGATAGCTGAAAATCCATTCGTCACAGATGAACAGCTAGCAACACAGTTTCAGGTAAGTGTCCAAACAATTCGTTTAGACCGTATGGAATTATCAATACCAGAATTACGCGAGCGAATTAAAGATGTTGCTTCAAAAAACTATGAAAATGAAGTAAAATCTCTCCCGATTGATGAGGTCATTGGGGAGATAGTAGATATTGAATTAGATCATCGAGCACTCTCGATTTTTGATGTACAAGAAGAGCATGTTTTTCAGCGTAATGGCATCGCACGTGGGCATCATTTGTTTGCGCAAGCAAATTCATTAGCGGTTGCAGTAATTGATGACGAACTAGCATTAACCGTACATTCCAATATTACGTTTGTGAAACCTGTACGAGCTGGAAATCGTGTTATTACAAAAGCGATTGTTATCGGACGAGATGAACAAACACACCGAACAAAAGTTGAGGTAACATCTACCGTTAATGGTGAAACCGTTTTTGTTGGTGAGTTTGATATGTACCGCACGAAAGGTAAAGGTGAGTAACAATGAAATTAGCGCTTGATGGAATGGGTGGAGACAATGCACCAAAGTCAGTTGTTGAAGGTGCACTTTTAGCATTAGAGCAAATTCCAAACTTAGAAATTCAACTATATGGTCATCAAGATAAGCTGGAACCATTTTTAAAACAACATGATCGATTAAAGGTTATACATTGTGAGGAAGCAGTAGAAGGAACTGATGATCCTGCCCGTGCTGTTCGTAGAAAAAAGGATTCTTCCATGGCACGTATGATGGATGCAGTAGAGGAGGGTAAAGCAGATGCTTGCCTTTCTGCAGGGAACACAGGGGCCCTGATGGCGGGTGGCCTATTTAAAGTAGGTCGCATTGAGGGAATAGCTAGACCAGCATTAGCTACAACGCTACCAACATTAGACGGTAAAGGGTTTTTAATGCTTGATTTAGGGGCAAATGCAGATGCTCGCCCAGAGCATTTAGTGCAATATGCCATTATGGGTGATATTTATGCTAAAAAGGTTGGAGGTTTGCAAAAACCACGAATTGGCTTATTAAATATCGGTACCGAGGATAAAAAAGGGAATGAATTAACAAAAGCTGCCTTCGAATTATTGAAGGAAGCAGATTTGAATTTTATTGGAAATGTAGAAGCACGTGATTTACTTGAAGGAGTAGCTGATGTTGTTGTAACAGATGGCTTTACAGGAAATATGGTGTTGAAGTCTATTGAAGGGACAGCAGGTGCTTTATTTTCTATGTTAAAAGAGGCCTTTATGTCTTCAACGAAAACGAAAATTTCAGCAGCGCTCATGAAAAATAATTTACGTGACTTGAAAAATAAAATGGACTATACAGAGTATGGTGGCGCAGGATTGTTTGGCTTACAAGCACCTGTTATTAAGGCACATGGATCATCAAATGCGAAAGCGATTTTCAGTGCCATTCGACAAGCCAATACGATGGTGGAGCATACGGTTATTTCGACGATTACGGAGACAGTACGCCACATAGAAATTGATTAAGCAAAGGGGATTATTCAAATGACAAAAATAGCATTTATTTTTCCAGGACAGGGTTCACAAGTAGTTGGAATGGGTCAAGAGTTTGTTGAAAATGCTGCAGAAAGTAAAGCATTTTATGATCGCGCAGATCAAGCTCTTCAATTTGAATTATCTAAATTAATGTTAGAAGGTCCAGCAGAAGAGTTAACACTGACATATCATGCACAGCCAGCGCTACTTACTACTGGTGTAATGGTGGCTGAAAAGTTACGCGCAGCAGGTATTCAACCACACTACGCAGCGGGTCATTCACTTGGAGAATATGGTGCATTGGTGTTAGCAGGTGTTATGTCATTTGATGATGCTGTGTCAATCGTGCATAAACGAGGTCTTTATATGAATGAAGCTGTGCCAGCAGGTCAAGGCGCAATGGCAGCAATTTTAGGAATGGAACTAGAGGCATTGAACGAGGTAACAGAGCAGGTATCAGCATCAGGTGACTCTGTTCAGGTGGCTAATGTGAATTGTCCAGGACAAATTGTTATTTCGGGCACTAAAGAAGGTGTGGATAAAGCAAGTGTTGCTGCCAAAGAAGCTGGTGCAAAACGAGCAATACCTTTAGTTGTAAGTGGTCCCTTCCACTCTGATTTAATGCGTCCATCTTCAGAGAAACTGCAAGCAGCATTGGCAGAGATTTCTTTATCTGCACCTGAAATTCCTGTAATTGGCAATGTGATGGCGAAGGAATTAAAAGATGTAGCAGCAATACAACAAGAGCTAGTTGAACAGGTATACAGTGCTGTTCAATGGGAAGCTTCTATGCGTGAAATGCTTGCGCAAGGTGTTGACGTCTTTATCGAATGTGGACCTGGTAAAGTATTAAGCGGTCTCTTGAAAAAAATTGATCGCTCTGTTGCAACTTATTGTGTTTATGATGAAGCTTCGTTAGAAGCAGTTTTAGAAGCGTCGAAGGAGTGGTCAATTAATGCGTAAATTAGAAGGAAAAGTAGCTGTTGTAACAGGAGCTTCAAGAGGGATTGGACGTGCTATTGCTTTAAAGCTTGCAGAAGAAGGTGCTAAGGTTGTTGTGAACTATAGTGGCTCTCAGGCAAAAGCAGAAGAAGTAGTAGCGATGATTCAAGAAAACGGTGGCGAAGCAATTGCTGTACAAGCTAGCGTCTCTCAGACAGAAGAAGTGACAGCATTAATGGATGCTGCTGTGAAAACATACGGCTCCCTTGATATTTTAGTGAATAATGCTGGTATTACAAGAGATAACTTGATTATGCGTATGAAAGAAGACGAATGGGACGATGTATTAAATACGAACCTTAAAGGTGTTTTCCTTTGTACAAAAGCGGTCACACGTCAAATGATGAAGCAACGTGCAGGTCGCATTATTAACATTTCTTCCATCGTTGGTGTAGCGGGTAATGCTGGTCAAGCCAACTATGTTGCGGCTAAAGCAGGTGTTATTGGACTAACGAAAACGACGGCAAAGGAATTAGCTTCTCGTAATATTTTAGTTAATGCTATTGCACCAGGTTTTATCGAAACAGAAATGACAGAACAATTGCCAGAGGATATCAAACAAGGTATGCTAACACAGATTCCTCTTGCGAAACTTGGTCAGCCAGAGGATATCGCAAAAGCAGTAGCTTTCCTAGCATCGGAGGACGCAAATTATATGACTGGACAAACGCTTCATATTGATGGCGGTATGGTTATGTAATTTCAATTAGGCATATAAGCTGATTTTTTGTATAATCATTTGAGGGGAGGTGAATCATTTGTCTACAGTATTAGAACGCGTAACAAAAGTAATCGTGGACCGTTTAGGTGTGGAAGAAAGCGAAGTAACGCTAGAAGCTTCTTTCCGTGATGATTTAGGTGCTGACTCATTAGACGTAGTTGAGCTTGTAATGGAGCTTGAAGACGAATTCGATATGGAAATTTCTGATGAAGATGCTGAAAAAATCTCAACAGTAGGTACTGCAATCTCATACATCGAAAGTAAATTAAACTAATTTCGTTAAAACTTTATTTAGTGAAAATAGATCACCTCTAATGGTGTAATGGTCATCGTAATCATACAATGGTTTTATGGTAGCTTGAATAAAGTAGAAATTACTTTTTCTGCATTCCTTGTTTGAAGGAGCAGATTCAATGAATGAAGATGTATTTAAAGGGGACGAAATGGATCGGTTTTCGATCTATTAACGTCCCTTTTTTATGTTAAAAATCTAATGACCAGTCAGCTTCAAAATTCTCTCTAATGGGAGATGCATGCTGTATTAAGAGGAATTTTCGGAAAAATTTCCAAAACATTGTGTTTAAGCCGAAATACTTTTGCATAAACGCCCTGAAAAAGGTACACTAAAACGGTAGAAACTATTAGGAAGGCAGATTTGTTCAATGGCTATGAAAAGAAAAGGAACTATGCAGAAATCTGGCGTACTTCCTGAAAAAGTACGCAACCAATTTGAGCTGTTACAGCATGAATTAAATATCACATTTATTAATAAAAATTTATTGTATCAAGCATTCACGCATTCATCTTATGTGAATGAGCATCGCCGTAAATTATTTACGGATAATGAGCGTCTTGAATTTTTAGGAGACGCAGTACTTGAACTGTCTGTTTCTAAATATCTTTTTGAGAAATATCCAAATATGAGCGAGGGTGAGTTAACAAAGCTAAGAGCTTCCATTGTATGTGAGCCATCACTAGTGATATTTGCTAACGAGCTAGGCTTTGGACGCTTTGTATTACTTGGAAAAGGTGAGGAATTAACAGGTGGTCGGGAACGTCCAGCGCTGCTTGCAGATGTCTTTGAATCATTTGTAGGTGCACTCTATTTAGATCAAGATTTACAAACGGTCGTGTCATTTTTAGAACGAATCGTGTTCCCAAAAGTAGAAGTCGGTGCTTTTTCGCATGTGATGGATTTTAAAAGTCAATTGCAAGAAATGGTACAGCAAACGAATAATGGACTTCTTCATTATGAGATTATCGATGAAAAAGGCCCAGCACATAATCGTACCTTTGTATCAAGCGTATTATTAAATGGACAAGAGCTTGGTATTGGTCGTGGAAAGTCAAAAAAAGAAGCCGAGCAGCAAGCTGCACAATGTGCAATGCGGATGATGCGTGAAGAAGCTGCAAAAGAGGAGGCTTAATAGATGTTCCTAAAACGACTAGAAGTGATTGGCTTTAAATCTTTTGCGGAACGCATTGGAATTGATTTTGTACCTGGTGTTACAGCCGTTGTTGGACCAAATGGCAGTGGAAAAAGTAATGTCACAGATGCGATTCGTTGGGTACTTGGGGAGCAATCGGCAAAGTCGTTACGTGGAGCAAAGATGGAAGATGTTATTTTCGCTGGGAGTGACTCTCGTAAGCCACTCAACTTTGCAGAAGTAACACTTATTTTAGATAATACTGATGAGCAACTTGCTTTTTCTTATACAGAAGTCAGTGTAACAAGACGCGTATACCGTTCAGGTGATAGTGAATATTTATTAAATAACCAACAGTGTCGCCTGAAGGATATTACGGACTTGTTTATGGATTCAGGACTTGGGAAAGAGGCATTTTCAATTATCTCTCAAGGTCGTGTTGATGAAATTTTAAATAGTCGACCTGATGACCGTCGTTCTATTTTTGAAGAGGCAGCTGGCGTTTTAAAGTATAAAATAAGAAAGAAAAAAGCTGAGCATAAGCTTGTTGAGACAGATGAAAATTTGTATCGTGTATTAGACATTCTCCATGAATTAGACAACCGATTAGAGCCGCTTGAAATGCAGGCATCTAGTGCAAGAGATTATGTACAAATGTCTTCTGAACTAAAGGATTTTGATATTGCAATTCTTGTGCATGATTTTAAAAATTGTGCACAATCTTTGCATGCGCTTAAAGAGGAATTTACGAAGCTTTCTGCAACAGAGCTAGAACAAGCTCAAAATATTTCAATGATTGATAAACAGACCGCCAATATACGTAAGCTATTAAAAGATCTAGATGATTATTTGGATGTTTCGCAGGCTGAGCTTGTCAATGCCACTATGGAGGTAGAGCGTTGGGATGGTCGTAAGGCATTAATGGCTGAAAAACGCCAAAATGCATCGAATCAACTATTACAACTGAATACAACATTACAAGAGGCTAAGGCGGAAGTAGAATTACTCCTGGTTCAAGAACAGGAGAAAAAAGAAGTGTTCTCCGAGAAGCAACAAGCCGTATCAGTATTAAAGCAGAGCATCAAGCAGTTAGAACAATCATTAAATCGGTCTGTGACAGAAATCGAGGAAGAAATAGAAGACTATAAAAATCGATATATTGATTCATTAAATGAAGAAGCAACAGTCAAGAATGAATTAAAAAATATCGATCAGCAATTAGCTCAACAAAAGGCAATGGCGGCAAAAATGTCCGATCAAACAGATGAAATTGGACAAGAGCTTATGCAAATCATTGCTGAAAAAGAAAAGCTAGTGGTTGAACATGCTTTGACAACCAATGATTTACAGAAAAAATTAGAGCAATATGAAACCTTACAAATACAGTTGAAAAATGTCAATATTTCTTTTAGCGAAAAACAGGATATGTTGTACAAAGCGTATCAACACCAACAACAACTAAAGGCTAGAAAAGATACATTAGCTGAACTCGAAGCTGATTTTTCTGGGTTCTTCCAAGGTGTTAAAGAAGTCTTGCTTGCTCGAGATAAAGGTGATTTACAAGGTATTGAGGGTGCTGTAGCAGAGTTAATCCAAGTTGAAGGAAAGTATTCACAAGCGATTGAAACAGCTTTAGGTGCTGCCTCTCAACATATTGTCACAACCAATGAGCGAGATGCGCAACAGGCTATTCTCTGGTTAAAACAAAAACGGGCTGGACGTGCTACTTTTTTACCGAAAACAGTCATGAAATCACGCAAAATTAATCCAGGAACTATTCAGCTAGCAACTGAACATCCTGCCTTTGTTCAAATGGCAGATGCACTTGTCACTTTTAATGAAGATAATCGAACAATTGTTGAAAATCTATTAGGGAATGTCATCGTGGCATCAAATTTAGAAGGCGCAAGTCAAATTGCCCGATTATGTGGTTTCCGATACCGAGTTGTCACACTTGAAGGAGATATTGTTAATGCAGGGGGTTCCTTAACAGGTGGTGCACTGAAACAGCAATCCTCACTCTTTACAAGAAAAGCAGAGTTAGATGATTTAATCATTAAGCTAGAATCGTTACAGGCTTCCATTTATAGTGCTGAACAGGCTGTTGCAGCCGAAAAAGAGAAGCTTGCAGTACTGCGAGATCAAGTAGAGCAATTAAAGCTTGAAGGAGAGCAATTACGAAAAGATGAGATGCAACAGTCAAGTCGTATTCGTGAGCTAGAAGTCGTAGAAAAAAGCTTATCGGCTAGAGTAACCTTTGCTTCAACTGAAACAAAAGATGTAAAAACACGTGAGGAAGCATTGTTAACACAAAAGCAAGCAGCAGAGGAGCGCTTAAATACCCTTGCTGTAGAGCTTGTCGAAATCAATGAAACTGTCGAACAATTAAGTAAGGTAAAGTTACAGGGGGAGACAGAGAAAGATGTCTTACGAGAACAGCTTGCCGAAAAACGTTCACAGCTAGCGGTTATGCAAGAACAAATGTCACAAGTTCAAATTACGACTGCTGAACTGGCACTACAATTAAACAAAGCACAACAAAAAGTTAAAAATATTTCTCAGGAAATAATGTGGCTTCAATCTGATGAATCGACAAATCATTTAAGTGATGAAGAGGTCGAGGAACAGGTTGTGACATGGAAAGCAAGAAGAGATGCCTTACAAGAGACTATTTCTGAAAAGAAAGAGCAGAAAATAGGACAACAACAAGAACTCTCTACATTAGAAGAACAACTCAAGGAACTACAGCGTATTCATAAAGGATATCTTGAAGCAATTCGTGCCAATGAGTTAAAACGTAATCGTGTAGAATTTGAAATGGATAATTTTATCGAACAACTCGAAGAAAATTATCAGTTAACTTTCGAAGAGGCTGAGAAAGAAGCTCTGGCAATAGAAGATGAAGAGTTTGTGCGAAGACGTGTTAAATTGTTAAAAAGATCCATTGAAGAGCTAGGACCTGTTAATTTAAGTGCGATTGAGGAATATGATAGAGTACTAGAACGTCATACTTTCTTAACTGAACAACGAGAGGACTTGCTTGCTGCACAAGAAACATTACATGAAGCAATCAAAGAAATGGATGAAGAAATGACGATGCGCTTTAGTGAAACGTTTTATGCTATTAGAGAGCAATTTAAACGTGTTTTCCGTGAATTGTTTGGCGGGGGGCAAGCTGATTTGGTTTTAATTGACCCACAAAATTTATTGGAAACAGGTATTGAAATTGTTGCACAGCCTCCAGGAAAAAAATTACAGAATTTAAGTTTGCTTTCTGGTGGTGAGCGTGCACTTACGGCCATTGCTTTACTATTCTCCATCTTAAATATTCGACCTGTACCATTTTGTATTCTGGATGAAGTAGAGGCGGCTTTAGATGAAGCGAATGTTGTGCGTTATAGCCAATATTTGAAAAAGTTTAGTCTCGACACACAATTCATTGTGATTACTCATCGTAAAGGAACAATGGAGGGAGCTGATGTCTTGTATGGTATAACAATGCAAGAATCAGGTGTGTCGAAACTTGTATCAGTAAAACTAGAAGATGAACCCGTACTTGCGGAGCAAAGGAGCGAACAAGCATGAGTTTTTTTAAACGTTTAAAAGATAAATTAATGGGTAATCCAGCAGAGGAAGAGAAGCTAGACGCAACCGACAACGAACAGGAATCTGACCATTCGGAGCCAGAGTTTAAAGAATCAAACGAACCTGCTGCCATTGAAACCGTTGATCTAAAAGTGTCTGAACAAGATGAAGAATCACCAGAAATGGCGATTGTGAAAGAAGTCGAAGTGGAAGCCGAGCCCTCACCTGAAATAGAAGAAGCACAGCTAGATGTTCAGGAGCTAGCAGTAGTAGAGGATGAACCACTGGAAGAGAAAAAGCCTTCTGCTTGGTCAATAACACAAAAATTCAAGGCTGGCCTTGAAAAAACACGTAATTCTTTTACATCAAAAGTGAATGATCTTGTTGCACGCTATCGTAAAGTGGATGAGGATTTCTTTGAAGAATTAGAGGACTTACTATTACAGGCTGATGTTGGATTTGAAACAGTCATGGAACTCATGGATAAACTGCGTTATGAAGTGCAACGTAAAAATATTAAAGATACAAATGGCATTCAAGCTGTGATTTCTGAGAAGCTTGTAGAGATTTACGAGCAAGGTGAAGAAGATTTAATTGAACTAACTATGCAGCCAGATGGTGAATTAACTGTTATTCTATTTGTTGGTGTAAATGGTGTTGGGAAAACAACAACGATAGGTAAGCTAGCACACCGTTTAAAGTCTCAAGGAAAAACGGTTGTATTAGCTGCGGGTGATACGTTCCGTGCAGGTGCTATTGATCAATTACAAGTATGGGGAGATCGTGTTGGTTGTGAGGTTATTAAACAATCAGAAGGCTCTGACCCAGCAGCAGTTATGTATGATGCGATTCGTGCAGCAAAAAACAGAAAAGCGGATGTGTTGATTTGTGATACAGCGGGACGCTTGCAGAACAAAGTGAACCTAATGAATGAGCTTGAAAAAGTTCATCGTGTTATTTCACGTGAAATTCCAAATGCTCCACATGAAGTATTATTAGCATTAGATGCAACAACTGGCCAAAATGCGCTTGTTCAAGCACAAACATTTAAAGAGGCAACGAATGTGACAGGGATTGTTTTAACAAAGTTAGACGGTACTGCTAAAGGGGGTATTGTTCTTGCTATTCGTAACAAGCTGCACATTCCTGTAAAATTTGTGGGTCTTGGTGAGAAAATGGATGATTTACAGCCATTTGATGCAGAACGATATGTCTATGGACTATTTGCTGATGGTTTGGATAAGGAACTACAAAATAATGATGAAAACAGCTAACAGTGGCTGAATAGTTTTATATTGAATGCCATATATCTCTTTTCTATTCAGAAAGCAGGATGCTTAGTTTGCTTCAGCTTTTTTTGAACAAAATTGGATAAAGTGACACTGACACATAATAGATAAAAACGCTCGATTGTGTATAGGTGAATTGACTTGTTTAAAAGAGTAATACTAGCCAAAGGCAAAAAATGCCTGAAGCTGCAATTTAGGCTTTTAGACAAGGAGATTACCTTGACACAGACGGGCGCTTTTCGTTATGATACAAATGACTAATAGCGGGAGGAGAAACATTCGATGCTACTTGAAAAAACAACACGCATGAACTTTCTCTTCGACTTTTATCAAGCATTATTAACAGATAAGCAAAGAAGTTATATGGAGCTATACTATTTGGATGATAACTCTCTAGGAGAAATCGCTGAATCGTATGGTGTTTCACGCCAAGCTGTTTACGATAATATTCGTCGAACTGAAGCGATGCTTGAGGAATATGAAGAAAAATTATGTTTACTTGAAAAATTTCAACAACGTACCCAAATGCTGTCACAGCTAACACAGGGGATTACAGAAAAAAGTATGACAGCTGAAGAGCAGCTAGCACTTATTGAGCAGCTGAAAGAATGGGATTAGGAGGCGAAAGCAATGGCTTTTGAAGGATTAGCGGAACGACTCCAAGGAACGATCCAAAAGATTAAAGGCAAAGGAAAAGTGTCAGAGCAAGACGTTAAAGAAATGATGCGAGAAGTCCGATTTGCTTTAATCGAGGCGGATGTTAACTTAAAAGTAGTCAAAGAATTCGTGAAAAAGGTAAGTGAACGTGCTGTCGGTGTTGATGTTATGCAAAGTTTAACACCAGGTCAGCAAGTTATTAAAATTGTACAGGATGAACTAACAGAATTAATGGGGGGCGAACAAAGTCCCATTAAGTTTAATACGAAACCACCCACTGTCATTATGATGGTTGGTCTACAAGGTGCGGGTAAAACGACCACTACAGGTAAATTGGCAAATGTTCTACGAAAAAAATATAATCGTAAACCATTATTAGTTGCCGCTGACGTTTATCGTCCAGCAGCTGTCCAACAATTACAAACATTAGGAAAACAGTTATCACTACCTGTTTTTGCGCTAGGTACTGAGGTATCTCCTGTAGAAATTGCACGTCAGGCAATTGAATTGGCAAAGGAAGAGCATCATGATGTAGTGATTATTGATACAGCTGGTCGACTTCATATCGATGAAGACCTAATGCAAGAGTTAAAGGATATTCGTGCATTAAAAGAGCCAGATGAGGTTTTCCTAGTTGTTGATGCCATGACGGGTCAAGATGCAGTCAATGTAGCAGAAAGCTTTAATGAAGCAATCGGTATTACTGGGGTTGTTTTAACAAAACTTGACGGTGATACGCGTGGTGGTGCTGCATTATCTATCCGTTCTGTGACGCAAAAACCAATTAAATTTGTCGGGATGGGCGAAAAAATGGATGCGCTTGAACCATTCCATCCAGAGCGTATGGCGTCTCGTATATTAGGTATGGGCGATGTTCTGTCCCTTATCGAGAAAGCTCAGGCAAATGTAGATGAAGCCAAGGCAAAAGAATTAGAAGAAAAGTTTAAATCTCAAACATTTACTTTTGATGATTTTGTCGAGCAATTACAGCAAGTCAAGAAAATGGGCCCTCTTGATGAAATTTTAAAAATGCTACCAGGTGCTAACAAAATCAAAGGCTTAGATAATGTAAAAGTTGATGATAAGCAAATGGGGCGTGTAGAGGCCATTATTTACTCGATGACGCCTGCTGAAAAGACCAACCCAGAAATCATTAATGGTAGCCGTAAAAAGCGTATTGCGAAAGGCTCTGGGACATCTATTCAAGAGGTGAATCGTCTCATTAAACAATTCGATGAAATGAAAAAAATGATGAAACAAATGACTGGAATGGCAAGTGGTAAAGGGAAGAAAAAAATGAAATTACCAGGCTTTGATTCATTGTTTAAATAATAATTTTTAGGTGTTAAGAAAAAACACTTTACAAACAACCTAAACATTGATAATATACTATCTTGTGTGAAACTTATTCGGAGGTGCTATTAAAATGGCAGTTAAAATTCGCTTAAAACGTATGGGAGCTAAAAAATCTCCTTTCTATCGTATCGTAGTTGCAGACGCTCGTTCACCACGTGATGGTCGTCAAATCGAAACAGTTGGTACTTACAACCCACTAACTCAACCAGCTACTGTAAACATTGATGAAGAAAAAGCTCTTAAATGGTTAGCTGACGGTGCAAAACCATCAGATACAGTACGTAACCTGTTCTCAGAACAAGGTATCATGGAAAAATTCCATAACCAAAAATTCAGTAAATAATCGGGGGCGACGTCTTTGAAGCAGCTGATTGAAGCAATCGTTTTACCGTTAGTCGATTATCCAGAAGAAGTTCGTATTGAGACGGATGAAAATGCAAATCGAATTGTTTATAAACTTTTTGTTCATCCAGAGGATAGAGGGAAAGTCATAGGCAAGCAAGGGCGAGTAGCAAAAGCGATTCGTACAATTGTTTATTCAGCGGCAGGTAGTCACCATCAAAAGAAGACCTACGTCGATATATTGGATTAATAGAAAAGATTTTCACGCTCTTGCAACAAGTACTAGTGAGTCCTGATAGGTGTGTTTACATGTCGCTTAGGAGTTCAAAGTGGCCTTTTTGTATAAAGCGTAAAATCTGGACGAAAAAGGAGGGAGCTTGTAGGTTCCTTCCTTTTTTTATCTTTTTTAACATCAGCATATCGCTATAACTTCTGTTTAAGTGGAAATTAAAGCTTAAATAAGGAGTATAGATAAAGGATATTGCTTATATTATTGTTGACAAGACAAATGAGTCTTAGCTAAAACTACATTCTTCCAAAGCACATCTGCAAGAACGGAACCTTTTTTGGATGAGCCAGATGCATTGTGAAGATAAGCATGTTTTTTACGAGGTGAAATAGAATGGAATGGTTTAATGTAGGTCGAATTGTCAATACGCACGGTATTCGTGGTGAGGTACGTGTATTATCGACAACAGACTTTGAAGAAGAGCGTTTTGCAGTAGGAAATAAGCTTGCTGCCTTTAAAAAAGACGATAAGAAGCCAACCTGGGTAACGATTGACTCTATGCGTCGTCATAAAAACTTTATTTTATTAACTTTTGAAGGCATGAACAATATCAACTTGGTTGAGCCATTTAAAGAAGGCATGCTGAAAGTGACAAAAGATCAAATGACTGATGATCTTCTTGAAGAAAATGAGTTCTTTTTCCATGAAATAATAGGCTGCACAGTTATTTCTGAAGAGGGCGAGACAATCGGTATTGTAGCAGATATCCTGCAAACAGGGGCAAACGATGTATGGGTAGTGAAAGGGATTAAGAAAGAACACTATATCCCTTATATAGAAGATATCGTGAAAGATATTGATGTTATGGACAAAAAAATAGTCATTCATGTTATGGAAGGCTTATTATGATGAATATTCATGTATTGAGCCTGTTCCCTGATATGTTTTCAGGCGTTTTTGGTGCATCTATTTTAAAGAAGGCACAAGAAAAGGGAGCTGTAAATTTAGAGGTAACGGATATTCGTACATTTTCAGGGAACAAGCATAATCAGGTTGACGACTATCCATATGGTGGTGGTGCAGGTATGGTATTAAAGCCTGAACCAATGTTTAGTGCAGTAGAGGCTATAACTGCAGGGAAACAGCCACGTATCATATTAATGTGTCCTCAGGGCGAACGATTTACGCAGAAAAAAGCAGAGGAGTTAGCGCAGGAGACAGAGTTAGTGTTCTTATGTGGTCATTATGAAGGCTATGATGAGCGTATACGTCAGCATCTTGTGACAGACGAGATTTCCATTGGCGATTTTGTCTTAACAGGTGGAGAATTAGGCGCTATGACTGTTATTGATAGCGTAGTTAGATTGTTACCTGGTGTCTTAGGACAGGAGGATTCTCATATTCAAGATTCTTTTTCAACAGGTCTCCTTGAGCATCCACATTATACACGTCCTGCGGAGTTCCGTGGCATGAAGGTACCTGATGTTTTATTATCGGGGAATCATGCTAAAATTGAGCAATGGCGAGAGGAACAGTCGCTGAAAAGAACTTTTGAGCGCCGTCCTGACTTACTTGAGCAATACCCATTAACAGACAAGCAAAAATTGTATCTAGAAAAACTAAAAAACAATCGTCTAGATGCTTGATTGCCGAATCTATTTATGATAACATCTAATCTGTACTTCTATGTGAGTACTGAATTACGGTGTTCCGCTGTGGCATAGATTGCGTGCAAGAGCATCTGTCTAAGGAGAGAAAACAATGTCAAACATTATTGCAGAAATTACAAAATCTCAGCTTCGCTCTGATCTACCAACTTTCCGTCCTGGTGATACTGTTAAGGTACACGTGAAAGTAGTAGAGGGTACTCGTGAACGTATCCAAATTTTCGAAGGTGTAGTAATTAAACGTCGTGGTGGCGGAATTAGCGAAACTTTCACAGTTCGTAAAATTTCTTACGGTGTAGGTGTTGAGCGTACATTCCCTGTACACACACCAAAAATCGCTAACTTAGAAGTTGTACGTCGTGGTAAAGTACGTCGTGCTAAACTTTACTACCTACGTAACCTACGTGGTAAAGCTGCTCGTATTAAAGAAATTCGATAATTATGACTTAAAAGTGAGGGGCTTGTGTTCAAGCCTCTTTTCTTTTTGCTTGTCATCTTTATTCACTATCATCTAAAATGGTGTTAGACAAGGGGGCAATTCTCAATGGAAAAACAAGTGAAAGAAAAAAATGAATTATGGGAATGGACAAAAGCACTATTAATTGCATTTGCGATTGCTGCAGTTATTCGATATTTTTTATTTACACCCATTGCAGTTGATGGAGAGTCCATGATGCCAACCCTTGAAGATGGCGACCGAATGATTGTGAATAAAATTGGTTATAAAATAGGTGAGCCTAAACGTTTTGATATCGTTGTATTTCATGCACCTGAACAAAAAAATTACATAAAGCGTGTAATTGGATTGCCAGGAGATACATTAGAGTATAAGGATGATCAATTGTATATAAATGGTGAGCCAATTGAAGAACCCTATTTAGATGCCTATAAAGCGCAAATCACAGAGGGAACTTTAACAGAAGATTTCACCTTAAATGACATTGATGTTTCCTTGGATAGCAATACCATTCCTGAGGGGTATATCTTTGTTATGGGAGATAATCGTCGATATAGTAAAGACAGTCGACATATTGGTCTTGTTAACCAAAAAGAAATTATCGGTAATACTAGTCTGATTTTCTGGCCATTTAGTGATATAAAAATTGTAAAGTAATGTAAGAAAGGGAGAGCATAATCACTCCCTTTTTCTTTTAGTTTAGGAGGTATAGCTGTGACGATACAATGGTTTCCAGGGCATATGGCTAAAGCCCGACGTGAAGTAACTGAAAAATTAAAGCTTGTCGATATTATCTTTGAATTAATAGATGCACGTTTACCGCTATCCTCACGTAATCCGATGATTGACGAAGTCATTAACCAAAAACCTCGTCTTTTGATCTTAAATAAAGCGGATATGGCAGATGAACAAGAAACACGGAAATGGGTAGAGTATTTTGCAAAGCGTGGCCATCAAGCAGTAGCCATTAACTCACTTGAGGGGAAGGGCTTACAGCAAGTCACAAAAGCGGCACAAGATATTTTAAAAGAAAAATTTGATCGCATGAAAGCAAGAGGAATGAAGCCTAGAGCTATTCGTGCCATGATTGTGGGTATTCCAAACGTGGGAAAATCCACATTAATTAATCGCTTAGCGAAAAAAAATATCGCTAAAACGGGCAATACACCAGGTGTGACAAAGGCACAGCAATGGATCAAAGTTGGTAAAGAGCTTGAACTATTGGATACACCAGGTATTTTATGGCCAAAGTTTGAGGATCAAGAAGTAGGCTTTAAATTAGCTTTAACTGGTGCTATTAAGGATACTATTACAAATATGGAAGACCTAGCTGTCTATGGATTACGCTTCTTATCTAATCATTATCCAAAGCGTATGGAAGAGCGTTACGGTCTTGAGTTTATCCATGAGGAGTTAGTGGATACTTTTGACCATATTGGTAAGCTGCGTCGTGTATTTGGTCCTGGTGGAGAAATAGATTATGATCAAGTAGCTCAACTAATTGTTCGAGATATCCGTGGATTACAATTAGGTAAACTTACCTTTGATTTTGTGGATGAACAGTTAGAAAAGGAAACTGAACAATTATAAGTATTTAAAACTGTCACACGTTCTTTTGTGACAGTTTTTCTTTTAGGAATACATTTTTTAACCGATAATGACTATAGAGAGGAAAATAGTTTTCAAGTTAAAGAGACTACATAATAACTGAACATGATATAGTTTGAATGAATAGAAGCAAGAAGGAGTACACAATGAAAACGATTAAGGAAATTACAACTGCATTGAAAGCTGCTGAGGAATGGCAAGATTGGATGAAAGAAGTTGCAGCCGATGAAAGAGCAGGTGTACAAAAGGCATGGCTAACTTGGCAAAAGAGACAAGATAAAAAACATCAATTACTGCAAGAGCATCAAAAAAAAGTTACATTCGATTTAAGCTATGGGGGAACAGATACATTTATTGCGGGTGTAGATGAAGCAGGAAGAGGACCACTAGCAGGACCAGTCGTAACGGCAGCAGTAATTTTACCGACAAATTGTGAGGCACTTGTTGGTCTGAATGACTCAAAGCAATTATCGAAGGATAAACGAAACGGCTTTGCTACATTAATTAAAGAGCATGCCATAAGCTATTTTATTCATTTTCAATCTGCCCAACAAATTGATGAACTGAATATATATGAGGCAACAAAACAATCTATGAAGGTAAGTGTTGAATCATTGTCAACGAAGCCGAATGTTGTTTTAGTAGATGCTATGACATTACCTATTACAATTCCTCAAGATTCGATTATAAAAGGAGATGCTAAGAGCTTAGCGATAGCAGCTGCATCCATTTTAGCTAAAACGGCACGGGATGAGTATATGGAGCAATTAGACGAGGAATTTCCAATGTATGGCTTTGCGCAACATGCAGGGTATGGGACTAAGCAACATTTAAAAGCGTTAGAAGAATTTGGACCGACTATTCACCATCGTAAATCATTTGAACCAATAAAATCTATGTTTTCATAAAGCTAAAAAACGGTAGACAATTACACAAAGGAGTAATTGATGAAAGGAGTATGTATATGACAGCCACATCATTTAATCCAATTCAGATGCAGCAAAATGCAATGACTTCGACAAATCAACCACTTGCTTTAAAACAAGGACAAGTATTTCATGGAACAATTAAGCAATTATATCCAGATCAAATGGCAGAAATACAAGTAGGTAATCAAAAATTTATAGCTAAACTCGAAGTGCCGTTAAAAGCTGGGGATGCCCATTTCTTTCAGGTAACAGGGACAAATCCACAAACGGAATTGAAAATAGTGACTGGACCGATGGCGCAGGCATCTACACCGAGTCAGCAAATTAATCAGTTATTAGAATCCATGAATTTGCCAAAATCTGCAGAAATGCAGCAATTATTAGGGCATTTTATGAAAGCGCAGCTACCAATTTCTAAAGAGCAAATGCTGCAAGCTGAAATGTGGTTAAAGGCATTGCCAGAGGGTATATCAAAAGTAGATGCTCTACAAACCATTCAAAAAATGATAGAGCTTAAAATGCCTATGATAAACGATGTGTTTCAAGCATTGATGAGTGGTCAAAAGACATCTGGTATGACCGCTATCATGGATAACTTTGCTCAGCTTTTAGCGAAGGATACAACCCTATCTGAGTCATTGAGGCAAAATTTAATGCAACAAGTACAAGCGATTGCTAAGCCCTTTGAAGTAGAAACAGGAAGTGCAGTACTTGCAAGGCTTTTACAAAGTTTAACGAATAGTGCTGCGACAATGAATGAAAAAATGCAAGCTTTATCAATGCTAAAAGAGTCGGGGATTCTTCCCCAGCAGGCTACATTGCAAAACTGGTCAAAAATGAATGAAGCAAAAGCCTTTCAGCCAATACAGCAAGCTGGTCAAGTTATTCAAACCATTCTTGCTACAAAGCCAGAAAATGCTAGACAACTGGTGGAACAGCTTAAATCATGGACCGAAAGTCAAAATTTATTAACGAATGAGCAAAAACAGCAAATCAATCAGCTTGTGGATCGTTTTAATCAGCTACCAGTATCAAAACAAACGCTAGATGTTTTTGCTAAACAAATGCAGGATCAGTTATTAAAAGCTTTTACTCAAAATACAGCTGATCGTTTATTTACACAGGATGCCCACACACTTTCGATGAAAGATCATTTGTTATCCTTATTTAAACAAGAGGCCAATTCTCCTTCACAGTCTGAGGCACTCATGCGCAATCTGGTGAAAAATAGTATTGATTCTTCGCAACCATTTATACAGCAAGTTGTGACACAAGCAGAAGCACTAGTACAAAATTCAATGGATAGTAAAGCGATGGAACATGCACTTAAAACGGTGTTGAAAAATTTAGGAATTAGCTACGAGGCTACACTCGGAAACAAGTCGGCTGATTTACACATGATTGCGCATCAGCTAAAGCCACAGCTCCATACATTATTGCAGGAAACTAATATACCACCTCAAATGAAGGAAGCGGCAGAGATGCTTATGACGCGTATGAATGGAATGCAGTTATCTTCAGGAGAAAATGGTCATCAACATCAGCTCATCATGCAAGTTCCACTTGAATTTTTTGGCAAGAAGATGGATGCAACCTTACAATGGAATGGTCGCATGAAAGATAATGGCAAAATTGATGCAAACTATGCACGCGTATTATTTTATTTACAAATGGCATCTATGCAAGAAACAGTGATTGATATGCAGGTTCAAAATAGAGTTGTCACAGTAACGGTCTTTAATGAAAATTCGGAAATTCAATCACTTGCTGAGCCGTTGAAGGCTGCTTTAAAAATTGGACTGGCTGAAAAAAATTATCAACTTTCAGGTGTGTTTATTAAACAATTTGATAAAGGGCAAACGGAAAAAGTAGGTCCTGTAGTAGAACAGCGAGAGGAGCAGAGTGGGGTGGATATCCGCGTATGAGCGAAGAAAAACTTACTCGAAAAGAGGCAATTGCGCTTACGTATAAGCTTGGTCAATTTGATAGTCCCACTGTTGTAGCAAAGGGAAAAGGGAAAATTGCCGAGAACATTTTGGCAAGAGCAAATGAGCATAATGTGCCGATTTATGAGGATCCTAACCTTGTGCAGTTACTTGGTCAATTAGATTTAAATGAGTCTATTCCTGAAGAATTATATCAGGCAGTAGCAGAAGTTTTCGCATTTATTTATCGTTTGGATCAGCAACATGCGCAAAAATATAGAAAAAATGAATTATTCTGATTATTTTTACAAGCTGTTTTAGTACACAAAATAGAAAAAAGCGTCATAATAAGAGAGAAAATTCGAACTAAAGACAAAGTGTAGACTTTATCAGAATCTTTCGTTAGAATAGTCTATGTTAGTAAAACAATTCTATGCAAATGTTTGATGGGAGGATGTATTATGAATATCCATGAATATCAAGGGAAAGAGATTCTGAGAAAATATGGTGTAGCTGTACCAAACGGAAAAGTTGCTTTTTCCCCTGATGAAGCAGTAAAAGTAGCGAAGGAACTTGGCTCAAACGTAACAGTAGTCAAGGCGCAAATCCATGCAGGTGGACGCGGTAAAGCAGGCGGTGTCAAAATCGCTAAAAACCTTGACGAGGTGCGCACATACGCAAAAGAGTTATTAGGAAAAATTTTAGTGACTCATCAAACAGGTCCAGAAGGAAAAGAAGTAAAACGTTTGTATATTGAAGAGGGTTCTGATATCCAAAAAGAATACTATTTAAGTCTAGTATTAGACCGTGCCACATCTCGTGTAACAGTGATGGGATCTGAAGAAGGCGGTATGGATATTGAAGAAGTAGCAGAAACAAATCCAGAAAAAATCTTCAAAGAAGTTGTAGATCCTGTAGTTGGATTAACAAGCTTCCAAGCACGTCGTATGGCGTTTAATATGAATATTCCAGCAAACCTTGTAGGGAAAGCTGTTAAATTAATGTTAGGCTTATATCAAGCATTTATCGACAAAGATGCATCAATTGTAGAAATTAATCCACTTGTTGTAACTGGACAAGGCGAAGTAGTAGCATTAGATGCTAAATTCAATTTTGATGCCAATGCATTATATCGACATAAGGATATTGTCGAATTACGCGATTTTGACGAAGAAGATGCAAAAGAAATCGAAGCTTCGAAATATGACCTAAGCTATATTTCATTAGATGGAAATATTGGCTGTATGGTTAACGGTGCTGGTCTTGCAATGGCAACGATGGATACAATTAGTTATTATGGCGGAAGCCCTGCTAACTTCCTAGATGTAGGGGGCGGTGCAACAGCTGAAAAAGTAACAGAGGCTTTCAAAATTATCCTTTCTGATCCAAACGTAAAAGGCATTTTCGTAAACATCTTTGGTGGAATTATGAAGTGTAACATTATTGCTGAGGGTGTTGTAACGGCTGCTAAAGAGATTGGTTTAGCTGTGCCATTAGTTGTACGCTTAGAAGGTACAAATGTTGAACTTGGAAAAGAAATTTTAAATGCATCTGGTTTAAACATCGTTGCAGCGGATTCAATGGCTGACGGTGCACAAAAAATTGTGGGACTAGTAGGCTAAGGAAGGCAGGGAGAACAATGGCTGTATTTATTAACAAAGATACGAAGGTAATTGTACAAGGGATTACGGGCGAAACAGCTCTTTTCCATACGAAGCAAATGCTTGAGTATGGTACTAAAATCGTAGCAGGTGTAACACCAGGTAAAGGTGGACTTGAAATCGAGGGAGTTCCTGTTTTCAATACAGTAGCAGAAGCTGTAGCTGCAACAGGTGCTACAACTTCAGTTATCTATGTACCTGCACCATTTGCGGCAGATGCAATTTTAGAAGCTGTTGATGCTGAATTAGAATTAACAATCTGTATCACAGAGCATATTCCTGTCCTTGATATGGTTAAGGTTAAACGTTATATGGAAGGTAAAAACACTCGACTAGTAGGTCCAAACTGTCCAGGTGTTATTACAGCTGATGAATGTAAAATTGGTATCATGCCTGGTTATATTCATACAAAAGGCCATGTAGGAGTTGTTTCTCGTTCTGGTACATTAACATATGAAGCAGTACACCAATTAACACAAGCTGGAATTGGTCAAACAACTGCAGTAGGTATTGGTGGAGACCCTGTCAACGGTACAAACTTCATTGATGTACTTGAAGCCTTTAATAATGATCCAGAAACATACGCAGTTGTTATGATTGGTGAAATCGGTGGTACAGCTGAGGAAGAAGCAGCGGCATGGATTAAGGCAAATATGACAAAACCTGTTGTAGGCTTTATTGGTGGACAAACTGCACCTCCTGGCAAACGTATGGGTCACGCTGGTGCTATCATTTCTGGTGGTAAAGGAACAGCAGCTGAGAAAATTAAAGCAATGAACGAAGCTGGTATTGAAGTTGCAGAAACACCTTCTGTAATTGGTGAAACATTGATTAAAGTAATTAAAGAAAAAGGGCTATACGAAAAGTGTAAAACCCATTAAAATGGAAGATGTAGCCATTACGGCTACATCTTTTTCATTATTTATACACTGTTTATCATACTTCATTCAACAATTACCTACTTACTTATGAAGAAATCAACAATTTTGTGGCAGATGTTATAAATAATAATGCAATGTTGTGTTGAAAACTATCATGCGGTCATTTAATTTCTTCTATTATAAAAGGAGGTTTATTGAATGATTCTCGCAGTAGATACGCAGAGATTACTAGCCTTACATTATGTGTACCCATTACCACTACAGAAACTTCAGCAATTGTTGTCCCCTGTGAATATTTTAAGCTCTTTTGAAGACATTCATTATGACGACCTCGCAAAAGTTTTACAAATATCGGCACAAAAAGCACATCAACTTTCTCAGCGCTTTCGACAAATTATGACAACACCACTTGAAGAGGCCTATGCACGGGCTAATATATTCCCCATCCCGTTTTATCATCCCTATTTCCCGGCGCAATTATTTGAAATATCAAGTCCACCTACTGTATTGTATGTGAAAGGTCAATATTCCCTGTTAACAAACAAAAAACAGATAGCTATTATAGGCTCTAGGAAGGCGACAGCGTATTCAAAAAGAGCGATAGACTTAATTGTCCCGCCGCTTATTCAACGTGATTATACGGTTGTTAGTGGGCTTGCAAGAGGTGCAGATACAATGGCACATAGGGCGACTATCGATATGGGCGGTCATACAATAGCTGTGCTTGGACATGGTTTTAATTATCTCTATCCATCAGAAAACCGCATTCTTGCTACGCAAATGGCAGAGCACCAGTTATTAATGACAGAATATCCTCCTCATATGAAGCCTGAAAAATGGCATTTCCCAATGCGTAACCGAATCATTAGTGGTTTATCTCAAGCATTAGTTGTGACAGAAGCGGCATTAAAAAGTGGCACGCTTATTACAACAGAGCTTGCATTAGAGCAAGGAAAAGATGTGTTTGTGGTGCCAGGACCTATAGACGCAACGCAATCAAAAGGGACAAATCAATTGCTTTTTGAAGGAGCAATTCCCATAGTGAATGGTCATCAAATCATTGAAACATTAGACCTCTTTTCTAACAAAAATTGAAAAAAAGTTGCATTATCTTAAAATCTGTTATACATTTTGCAACAGGTAACTTAAAAAATTAGTAATAGACCTCGCTAAGGGGGAGACATAGATGGCGGATTATTTAGTGATTGTAGAATCACCAGCAAAAGCAAAAACAATTGAACGGTATTTAGGAAAGAAATATAAAGTGAAAGCGTCGGTTGGACACGTACGGGATCTTCCACGTAGTCAGATGGGCGTTAGCGCGGAAAATAATTTCGAGCCTAAATATATTACGATACGTGGTAAAGGACCTGTGTTACAGGAATTAAAGTCTGCTGCTAAAAAAGTAAAGAAAGTTTATCTAGCGGCCGATCCAGACCGCGAGGGAGAAGCAATTGCTTGGCACCTTGCGACTGCATTAAATATTGATATTCACTCAGATTGTCGTGTTGTATTTAATGAAATTACTAAAGATGCAATTATAGAGTCTTTTAAAAACCCACGTCCAATTAACATGGATTTAGTAGATGCGCAGCAAACAAGACGTATATTGGATCGACTTGTTGGCTATAACATTAGCCCAATTCTATGGAAAAAGGTAAAAAAAGGTTTATCAGCGGGTCGGGTACAATCTGTAGCACTACGCATGATCATTGATCGTGAAAATGAAATTAAAAACTTCCAACCTGAAGAATATTGGACAATTGAAGGAACGTTTGAAAAGGGAAAAAAATCATTTGATGCCCTTTACTATGGAAATGGTAAAGACAAAATAAAATTAACAAATGAAGCACAAGTAAAGGCAATCTTAAAAGATGTTAAAGGAACAAACTTTGATGTTGTCAATGTAACGAAAAAGGAACGTAAGCGTAATGCTGCACCAGCCTTTACAACATCATCTTTACAGCAAGAAGCTGCACGAAAATTAAATTTCCGTGCTAAGAAGACCATGATGCTAGCTCAGCAATTATACGAAGGTATAGATATTGGAAAAAAAGAGGGGACAGTCGGGTTAATTACTTATATGCGTACCGATTCCACACGTATTTCTGATACGGCAAAAGCAGAAGCGGTTACGTACATTGAGGGTAAATATGGAAAAGAATACATTGCAACAGAAATAAAACAAACAAAGAAAGCTTCAAATGCACAGGATGCGCACGAAGCAATACGTCCAACAAGTACAATGCGGACACCAGATGAATTAAAGGCGGTACTTAGCCGTGATCAGTTACGCTTATATCGCTTAATTTGGGAGCGCTTTATTGCGAGTCAAATGGCACCGGCAGTACTTGATACTGTAGCTGTAGATCTTCAAAATGGTGATGTTTTATTCCGTGCAAATGGCTCACAAGTTAAATTCGCAGGCTTTATGAAACTATATATTGAAGGTACTGATGATCAAACTGAAGAGACGACAAAACTTTTACCTGAGATGGAAATTGGTGATCAAGTAAAATCGCTTGAAATCGAGCCTAAACAACATTTTACACAGCCACCACCACGTTATTCTGAGGCGCGACTTGTTAAAACAATGGAAGAACTAGGAATTGGGCGCCCGTCCACATATGCACCGACCCTCGATACAATTCAGCGCCGTGGCTATGTTGTATTAGATGCTAAACGCTTTATGCCAACAGAGCTAGGAGAGATCGTACACCAACTCGTACTAGAATTTTTCCCAGATATCATAAACATCGAATTCACAGCACAAATGGAACAAGATTTAGATGATATTGAAGAAGGCAATCGACAATGGAAAAAAGTTGTGGAGGAATTTTACAAAGACTTTGAAGTCCATGTAAAACATGCGGATGAAGCTATGGAAAAGGTTGTCATTAAAGATGAGCCTGCAGGAGAAGACTGTGAGCTTTGTGGATCTCCAATGGTCTTTAAGCTTGGACGATATGGCAAATTTATGGCTTGTTCTAA
The DNA here is from genome assembly GCF_001705465.1 of Lysinibacillus sp. AR18-8. Taxonomy (NCBI): domain Bacteria; kingdom Bacillati; phylum Bacillota; class Bacilli; order Caryophanales; family Bacillaceae; genus Lysinibacillus; species Lysinibacillus sp. AR18-8. Next base: position 62,084 of record NZ_MDGU01000019.1, on the reverse strand, counting down.
TTTCCCAGATTGTAGAAATACAAAAGCGATTATGAAGCCTATTGGTGTGAAATGTCCTTCCTGTGAAACGGGCGAGATTGTGGAGCGAAAAAGTAAAACAAAGCGTCTATTCTATGGTTGCAATCAGTATCCTGAATGTGAATTTGTCTCATGGGACAAGCCGATTAATAGACCATGTCCAAAATGTAGTGCATTATTAGTAGAGAAAAAGATAAAAAAAGGTGTGCAAATTCAATGTACGAAGTGTGACTATGAAGAAGCACCAACTCAATGATAGGAAGATGGTAAGAAACATGACTGAACAAGTAGTAAATGTAATTGGAGCAGGGCTGGCAGGTAGTGAGGCAGCTTGGCAAATTGCTAAGCGGGGTATAAAAGTTAAACTTTATGAAATGCGTCCAGTAAAGCAGACACCAGCGCACCATACTGATAAATTTGCTGAGCTTGTTTGTTCTAACTCATTGCGGGCAAACGGGTTAACAAATGCTGTAGGCGTTATAAAAGAAGAAATGCGTATGTTAGATTCTGTTATCTTAAAGGCAGCAGACCAATGTTCAGTACCTGCTGGAGGTGCCTTAGCAGTAGATCGTCACGAATTTGCAGGGTATGTAACTGAAACTGTGAAAAACCATCCACTAGTGGAGGTTATTCATGAAGAAGTCACAGAAATTCCAGAAGGTATTACAGTTATTGCAACAGGACCATTAACTTCAAAAGCTTTAGCTGAAAAAATTCAAGGTTTAACGGGTTTAGATTATTTATACTTTTACGATGCAGCAGCACCTATTATCGAAAAAGATAGTATTGATATGAATAAAGTTTATTTAAAATCTCGTTATGATAAAGGGGAAGCGGCTTATTTAAACTGTCCTATGACAAAGGAAGAATTCGATCGTTTCCGCCAAGCATTAATCGAAGCTGAAGTTGTACCATTGAAGGAATTTGAAAAAGAAATTTACTTTGAAGGTTGTATGCCAATTGAAGTCATGGCAGCTCGTGGAGAGAAAACTATGTTATTTGGTCCGATGAAGCCAGTAGGTCTTGAGGATCCAAAAACAGGAAAACGTCCATATGCAGTTGTTCAACTTCGTCAAGACGATGCAGCAGGCACGCTTTACAACATTGTAGGCTTCCAAACGCATTTAAAATGGGGGCCACAAAAGGAAGTGCTACAGCTCATTCCTGGGTTAGAAAATGTAGAAATTGTTCGCTATGGCGTCATGCACAGAAACACCTTCATTAATTCACCGAAAGTTTTAGAAAAAACATATCAACTTCGTGAGCAAAAGAATATTTTCTTTGCAGGTCAGATGACTGGTGTAGAAGGCTATGTTGAATCAGCAGGTAGTGGATTAATTGCAGGAATAAATGCAGCTCGTTTAGCATTAGGACAAGAACCAATTATTTTCCCATTCGAAACGGCATTAGGAAGCATGGCGCGTTATATAACAGAAGCACAGTCGAAAAACTTCCAGCCTATGAATGTAAACTTCGGCATCTTCCCTGACTTACCACCTGGGCGTCGTTCTAAGCCAGAGCGTGCGGAAATGCATGCAACACGCGCAATAAGCACAATTCGAAATTTTGTGAATTCACAAACAATTTAATTGCCAAAAGCCTCTAAAAGTTGTTATACTCTTAGAGGCTTTTTCTTTTTGTAGACAAAATGCTTAATTAGACGTATTTTATTATTTTGTATGGAGTTTTTCTCAAAATATAACTATTTACACTTGCTATATTATGAAGATAGGTTTAGTGTCAATATGTATGTTTATTAATGATCAGGAAAACGATACAAACTTGTAAGAGATGACAAAGGATTGTATATCCGTTATATTACAAGTGTCAGTCATTTAAGAAAATTATTAATAAATTATTGGTGGTGAATCTTTCTGTGTTAGTTTCGTCCCAAGATGCACTCGAACAGTTCATGCTTTACATCCAAGTTGAAAAGAACTTCTCTGTTCATACAGTGCGAGAATATGAATCAGACCTGCTAGATTTTTTAACCTTTTTACAAACGGAGGGAATCGATGATTTAGCAAGTGTTGAATATATACATGCACGTCTTTATGTAACAAAGTTGTACGATGAGAAAAGGGCAAGGGCTTCTATTTCAAGGAAAATTTCCTCAATACGCTCCTTTTTTCGCTTTCTAAATAGACAGTACGGATTAGATGACGGAGCCTTTCGTTCGCTTTATCATCCAAAAAAAGAATCACGTTTACCTAATTTTTTCTACGAAGAGGAATTGAAACAGTTATTTGATGCGAATACTGGTGATGATTTGAAATCATTAAGAAATATAGCTATATTAGAGCTGTTATATGCAACAGGTATTCGTGTGAGTGAACTGACTTCAATTCAAGTAGAGGATGTAGATTTTCATTATTCGATTATACGAGTAATGGGAAAAGGTCGAAAAGAACGAATCATTCCATTTGGTCAATTTGCGAGTTTAGCAATGCAGGACTACATAGAGCAAGCTCGTCCACGATTGATGAAAAAAACGAATCATCTGCAGTTGTTTGTCAATATGCGTGGTGGGGAACTTACTCCTAGAGGGGTACGTCATATTTTAAACGAAATGATTGATAAGGCCTCACTCCATACGAAAATTTACCCACACATGCTTCGCCATACTTTTGCTACTCATTTATTGAATAATGGCGCAGATTTACGGACGGTGCAGGAGTTATTAGGTCACTCACATTTATCTTCTACACAAGTTTACACACATGTAACAAAAGAGCATCTTCGTCAAACATATATGAATGCTCATCCAAGGGCATAATAGAGCTAAGGAGGAAGGCAGATGGGACAAATTCATGCAACAACGATATTTGCGGTTCATCATAACGGAGGCTGTGCTATGGCTGGTGATGGTCAAGTAACATTGGGAAATGCAGTTGTGATGAAGGGTACAGCAAGGAAGGTCAGACGTCTGTTTAATGGGCAGGTCCTCGCTGGTTTTGCAGGTTCAGTTGCTGATGCCTTTACACTTTTTGAAATGTTTGAAGGCAAATTAAATGAGTATAACGGTAATTTGCAACGGGCAGCCGTTGAGGTAGCGAAGCAATGGCGTGGTGATAAAATGCTGCGCCAGCTAGAAGCAATGCTACTAGTAATGGATAAAACGACTTTATTACTCGTTTCGGGTACAGGAGAAGTGATTGAACCTGATGATGGCATTTTGGCCATTGGCTCTGGAGGCAATTATGCATTGTCTGCAGGTAGAGCATTAAAAAAATATGCAGGTGAAACAATGACTGCTCGTGAAATAGCTGAAGCGGCATTAGAAACAGCTGCTGAAATCTGTGTATTTACAAATCATAATATTATCGTGGAGGCGCTGAACTAATGACACAAAAAAATTTAACGCCAAGACAAATTACTGAGCATTTAGATCGTTACATTGTTGGGCAGAATGAAGCTAAGCGAGCAGTAGCAATTGCGTTACGAAACCGCTATCGTCGTTCGTTGTTAAATGAAGATATGAAGGCTGAAGTTATTCCAAAAAATATTTTGATGATTGGGCCAACTGGTGTCGGCAAAACAGAAATAGCCAGAAGGATTGCAAAGCTTACCAATGCACCTTTTGTAAAAGTTGAAGCGACAAAGTTTACCGAAGTAGGCTATGTGGGTAGAGATGTTGAATCAATGGTCCGTGACTTGGTAGAAGCTTCTCACCGTCTAGTTAAAGAAGAAATGATGGAGTCTGTCAAGGAACAAGCAGAAGAATTAGCAAATGAAGCAATCGTGAAACTTTTGGTGCCTTCTTTACGTAAAAAACAGGCGATGCAAAATCCGTTTGAAATGCTATTTGGTGGGAAAGAACAACCAACAAATGATGATTCATCAGCAGATGATGGAGAAGTTCGCTCGAAGCGTGCTCAAATTGCCATTGATTTACGCAATGGTAAGTTAGAAAATGAGTGGGTTACTGTAGAGGTAACAGAACAAAATCCATCCATTTTTGATGCGTTACAAGGAACTGGGATGGATATGTCTGCGAATAGTGGTATGCAGGATATGCTCTCTAGTTTAATGCCTAAAAAACAGAAAAAACGCCGTGTGCAAGTAAAAGACGCGCGTCGTATTTTAACAATAGAAGAAGCAAATAAGCTGATAGATGCTGATGAAGTAGCACAGGAAGCCATTAATAGAGCTGAGCAAACGGGTATCATTTTTATTGACGAAATCGATAAAATTGCTAGTAAAGAAGGAAATACTTCGGCGAATGTCTCCCGTGAAGGAGTTCAACGTGACATTTTACCAATTGTAGAAGGTTCTACGGTTACAACAAAGTATGGTGCAGTGAAAACGGATTATATGCTGTTTGTTGCTGCTGGGGCATTTCATATGTCAAAACCATCAGACCTAATTCCCGAGTTACAAGGCCGTTTCCCAATTCGAGTAGAGCTAGAAAAATTAACAAAACAGGATTTTGTTCGTATTTTACAAGAACCAGATCAATCATTAATTTTGCAATATAAAGCACTTTTAGAGACAGAAGGCGTAGAAATTCATTTCACGACAGATGCTATTGAACGAATTGCTGAGATAGCAACTGAAGTGAATCAGGAAACAGACAATATCGGAGCTCGTCGTTTACACACGATATTAGAACGTTTACTGGAAGAACTATCGTTTGAGGCATCTGAAATTGCGCCTGCCAGTATCCCAATCAATGCGGCGTATGTGGATCAAAAACTTGCGGGAATAGTAAAAAACAAAGATTTGTCACAGTTTATACTGTAAGATAAAGCTGATTAGTATCATTCAATAATAAAAACCTTTAGAATATTTAGTAAATACTCTTCGGATTATTTATAGGAGGAACATATAATGAATTTATTAGAAAAAACACGTAAAATTAACTCGATGCTTCAAGCTTCTGCTGGTAAGCCAGTAAACTTTAAGGAAATGGCCGATACATTAGGCGATATTATCGATAGTAATGTCTATATTTTAAGTCGTAAAGGTAAATTATTAGGTATTTCAATTCACCAACAAATTGAAAATGAACGTATGAAAAAAATGTTCGAAGAGAGACAGTTCCCAGAAGAATACACACATAGCTTATTTACGATCTCTGAAACATCATCAAATTTAGATATTAATAATGAACATACTGCTTTCCCGGTAGAAAATAAAGATTTATTCCAAAATGCTTTAACAACAATTGTACCAATCGTTGGTGGTGGTGAGCGTTTAGGAACATTAATCCTTGCTCGTTTATCTTCACAATTTGAAGATGATGATCTAATTTTAGCTGAGTATGGTGCAACAGTGGTTGGTATGGAAATTTTACGTGAAAAGTCGGAAGAAATTGAAGAAGAAGCTCGTAGCAAAGCTGTCGTGCAAATGGCTATTAATTCACTTTCGTACAGTGAGTTAGAGGCAATTGAACACATTTTCGAAGAACTTGATGGTAATGAAGGCTTACTAGTTGCTTCTAAAATTGCTGATCGAGTGGGTATTACACGCTCGGTGATCGTAAACGCATTACGTAAACTTGAATCAGCAGGTGTCATTGAATCTCGCTCTTTAGGTATGAAAGGTACTTATATTAAAGTACTAAACGATAAATTCTTAAATGCTTTAGCAGAAATTAAAATGAAATAAATACTTCTTTTAATAAGCTAATGAAAGCGTCTATGGTAAACATAGACGCTTTTTATGTTGTTGAAAAAGATAATATTGAAAAAGACCTTTTAGAAAGGTGAGGGGTGCTTTAGGTTTCGTCATCGTCCAATCCAGAGGAGCGTACAATGAATCCGTTAGTCGAACATGAGGAAAAGTGACTTTTAAGACTAGTGATTGTAATTTTTGCTTTTAATGTAGAACGGTGGAGTAGAAGGCTAATTGATTCCCCTGTGAGAAAGGGGAGACCTTAAACAGAGCGGTAGTTTTGTACTTTAAACTGAGTGAGAGAGAAGTATAGTGGCAAGCAGGTAGTGTGGAATGAAAGCCGTTTTCATCTTTCATAAAATGTATTGTTTTTCAAAACAATGATGGTGTCTATGGTAAATATAGACGCTTTTTTGTGTATTTTCGAAATTTTAGGGCATTTGTTTTTTAGAGAATTAATATAAAAACATGGATTTCGTTGCTTTTATCCTAAAAATGTTCGATAATTTGTCACTACAATTAGCATATAAAAAATGCTGATATGTTACTTTTGAATAATGGTGAATAAACTTATAGTCACTGTATAAAAAATACTCCCATAGTGATTAAACTAGTAAAAAGGGACCTTTATTTAAAAGGATTAAAAAAGGCGATAAACCTCATAAAAAGGCATTTTTCACAATAAAATCGTAAACACTGTCGAAATGGTGTAAAATAACTAGATGATTATTAATCTTTACTGAAGCCTAGAGACGCAAAGGATGGGGAAGTTTTGTCATGGTTGAGAGGGAGAAAAAATAGGGCGTATAGACTATTAAAAAGTGACAAAAGACAATAGACACTAGGTATCATCTTAATTACAATTGTATTATTGGATAAATTAACAAGTACATAGATTTTAAATAAAATGAGGTGAACAGTTTTGAATTTATTTGGAGGAACTATTAGTAGCCTGGAAAATGGACTTTCCTATGCCACTTTAAATCATAAAACAATCGCAAATAATATCGCGAATGTCGATACACCTAATTATAAGGCGAAAAATGTTAGTTTTAAGGATATGTTGGAAGAGCAGAAGAGCATAGCTATTTCTGCATACCGCACTGATAATAGACATTATGATTTCACGTTTCGACAATCTACACCAGGTGTCAATATTGTTGAGAACTTGCGATATAGAAACAATGGCAATGCTGTAGATATGGATGCTGAGCAAGCGAAATTAGCAGAGAATCAAATTTATTATAATGCTCTAATCGATCGTGTTAATGGGAAATTAAACACATTGAATACTGTTATTAAAGGAGGTAAGTAATAGATGTCTATTTTTCATGGGATGAATACCACTGCCTCCGCATTAACAGCGCAGCGTTTACGTATGGACGTTATTTCTTCTAATATGGCTAACATGGATACAACTCGCGCTCGTCAAGTGAATGGGGAATGGGAACCATATCGACGTAAGTCCGTGACGCTGTCAGCTCAAGAAGGACAATTTTCTAATTTTTTGAATATAGCACTAGGTAAAAATGCAAAAAGTGGTGTTGGTAATGGTGTGAAAATTACTCGAATCTCAGAAGATCAAGAAACACCTTTCAAACTTGTATATGACCCAACTCATCCAGATGCGAATGCAGATGGTTATGTAAACATGCCTAACGTCGATCCATTAAAAGAAATGGTTGATTTAATGTCGGCTACTCGTTCTTATGAGGCGAATATAACTGTATTTAATGCGAATAAATCCATGCTTACAAAGGCTTTAGAGATAGGTAAATAAATTTAAGTAGAAAGGAAGATACATACATGGCCATTTCGTCCATTTCGCTAATGACACCTACTCAGGTTGTAAATAACACGAATAAACTGAATGCTACACCTTATGAAGCGCAACAAAGCTTCGCGAACTCGTTAAAAGAAGCAATTGCAAAAGTAAATGATCAACAAATAACTTCTGATAAATTTACTCAGAAGCTAATTAAAGGTGAAGATGTGGAGTTGCATGAAGTGATGATTGCTTCGCAAAAGGCAAGCATTACCCTAAACGCAACAATTGAAGTTCGCAATAAGGTGATTGAAGCTTACCAAGAAATAATGCGCATGAGTGTTTAATTTTATTGTAAAGATAAGAAACCTCTTTTCAATATAAATTAACAACCACAAATCAGAGTGGCTCATTATGTTCGCAAATTATTGATGGCTAGGTTATTCACTATAACCGGAGGATTCATAATGAATGAACGATTGACAAAAATAAAAAACGACACCAGTCAATTTTGGACAAGTCGAAGTAAAAAGCAAAAAATAGTTATGATTGGCTCCGTGGTAGTTGTAATCGCACTAGCAGCAATTGTGACATTTTTTGCTTCCAAAACTACATATGTTCCACTTTATAAAGATTTATCAACACGGGAAATTGGACAGGTAAAGGAAGCGCTAGATTCCCAAGGTGTGACCTATCAAATTGCTCCAGGTGGAACATCTATTTTAGTGCCAGAAGAGCAAGTTGACTCCTTATTAGTGCAATTAGCTTCAGAGGGATATCCACAAACAGGATCAATCGATTACTCATTTGCTAATAGTTCAGGATTTGGTATGACTGATAATGAATTTAACCTATTAAAAAAAGCAGCTACTGAAACTGAAATTGCTAAACTTTTCAAAAATCTGGAAGGTGTAAAAGATGCAAAAGTGATGATTACTGTTCCTGAGGAAGGTGTATTCGTAACGGATGTTCAAGGAGAGGCAACAGCATCTATCGTTTTAAATACTGATCCTGGCTATAAATTTACGGAACAGCAAATAACTACAATGTACAATTTAGTGTCAAAAAGTATTCCGAATTTAAAGACTGAAAATATCGTGATCTCTAACCAATTTTCAGAGTACTTTGATCTGAATGCAGCAACAGCTGATGGTACTTCCACAACAACAGCTGAAGGCCAATTACAAATGAAGAAATTGGTAGAACGAGATCTACAACGTCAAGTACAAAATATGCTTGGAACGTTGATGGGACAAGATAAAGTAATGGTTTCTGTCACAACGGATATTGATTTCAAGAAAGAAAATCGAGAAGAAAATCTTGTGACACCTGTTGATGAAGAAAATATGGAAGGTATTGCCATAAGTGCTCAGCGAATTACAGAGCAATATTCTGGTACAGGAGCAGCTGCCGCTGCTGGAACACCTGAAGCTGAAACAACTACTGATAACTTCACAACTTATAATGAAGGTACAGCAGGAAATGGTGATTACGAACGTACGGAAGAAACGATTAATAATGATGTGAACCGTATACGTAAGGATATTCAAGAAGCTCCTTATAAAATTCAGGATATTGGGATACAAGTAATTGTTGAACCACCGACAGCAACTGACGCAGCGTCATTACCAGACGGTGTTCGAGAAGATATTGAGAAAATTTTAAGTACAATTGTACGTACAACAATTTCCAAAGACGTAGCAGCAGAACTTACTCAAGAGCAGATCGATGAAAAAGTGGCGGTATCTGTACAACCATTATACGGTAAGGCAACAGAGGTAGCTGATGAAAAACAAATCATTCCATGGTGGGTTTGGGTTATCGGAGGTATTTTGTTAGCTGTTATCTTATTACTAGCATTCTTCATTATCCGTTCACGTAAACGTGCGAAGGAAGAGGAAGAGTTAAGTATCCTAGAAGAACAAGAAGAATTAATGGTTGAAGATATTAATGAAGAAATTGAAACGGAAGCTACAATGCGTCGTAAGCAGCTAGAAAAAATGGCCAAAGAAAAGCCAGACGATTTTGCAAAGTTACTGCGTAGTTGGATTGCTGAAGACTAACTAGGAGGTTCGGCTGTGTCCAAGAAAGATAAAGAATTAACCGGAAAACAAAAGGCCGCTCTCTTGTTAATTTCATTAGGGCCTGAAGTTTCAGCTTCTGTCTATAAGCACTTAACAGAGGAAGAAATTGAACGTTTAACATTAGAAATTTCAAGTGTTAAAAAAGTAGAATCAAATGTAAAAGAAGAGATTATTGAAGAATTTCACAATATTGCACTCGCGCAGGACTATATCACACAAGGTGGTATTGGCTATGCAAAAACAGTATTAGAAAAAGCACTTGGCGTAGAACAAGCACAAACAATCATTAATCGACTAACATCTTCATTACAAGTACGCCCGTTTGATTTTGCTAGAAGAGCTGATCCAGCGCAAATTTTTAACTTTATCCAAAATGAACATCCTCAAACAATTGCCCTAATCCTCTCTTATTTAGAGGCAGGGCAAGCGGGGGTTATTTTATCTTCTTTACCACAGGAAGTACAAGCTGACATTGCTAAACGTATAGCGGTCATGGAATCGACTTCACCAGAAGTGATTAGCGAAATTGAATCTGTGTTAGAACGTAAATTATCATCAACCGTTACGCAGGATTATACAGAAACTGGTGGTATTGATGCAGTTGTTGAAGTTTTAAATGGAGTAGATCGACAAACAGAAAAAACAATACTCGATGCACTGGAAATACAAGACCCAGAACTTGCAGAGGAAATCAAAAAACGTATGTTTGTGTTCGAGGATATTGTTACACTCGACAATCGTTCCATTCAGCGTGTTATTCGTGATTGTGAAAACGAAGACTTACTGCTTTCAATGAAGGTATCAAGTGAAGAGGTAAAAGATATTATATTCCGCAATATGTCACAACGTATGGCTGAAACATTTAAAGAAGAAATGGAAATTATGGGACCTGTACGTTTACGTGACGTAGAGGAGGCACAATCTCGAATTGTTGCTGTTATTCGTCGTCTAGAGGATGCTGGAGAGATTATTATTGCTCGTGGTGGAGGAGATGACGTCATTGTCTAGAATCATCCGTTCTATTTACACTAAGTCTGATAGCGATAATGTCAAAGAAATACAAATCCGTGATATGTTTGAAGCGATGGAAGAATACCAAGAAGAAGGACCTCCTCAGCATCAATTAACGTTGGATGAAGTCGTGGCAGAGCGAGATCGTTTACTTACTGAAGCTAGAACTGCTTTGCAAGCTGAACGAGAGATGTTTGAACAGGAAAAGCATAGGCACTTTCAAGAAATTGAACATTTAAAGCTAAATTGGGAGGAAGAGAGACCCAATCGTGTTCAAGAAGCTTATGATGAGGGATTTGGACAAGGCTATGAAGATGGTATGAATAAGGCCACTGAAGCAATGGCTCAGTCACTTCAAACAGCGAACGAAATAATGATGTTAGCGAAAGAAAATGCTCAAAAATATATTGAAGATCAAGAAGCGGTAATTTTAGAGTTAGGTTTAACTGCTGCAGAAAGAATTATTGGTACTTCGTTAGAACAGGATAACGAACTATTTGTATCGATTGTGCGTAGAGGGCTAAAAGAAGCAAGAGAAATGAAGGAAATTAAAATTTATGTTTCGCCAGCTTATTATGCTTTAATTACGACCAACCGAGATGAATTAGCAGAAATGTTCCCAATAGACGTACCATTAATGATTTTTGTTAATGAAGATTTGGATAATGAGACAGATTGCTATATTGAAACAAATCATGGAAGAATTATGGTTAGCATCGATGAGCAATTAAATGCTCTCAGATTAAAGTTACATGAAATATTAGAGAGTAAGGAATGATCTTGATGAAAGCGGCTCAATTAATTGAACAAATTCCGCATATCCCAACTTTTAAAAAGTTCGGTAGGGTTACTAGAGTTGTTGGCTTAATGATTGAGTCGCAAGGTCCAGATAGTTCTATAGGTGATGTCTGTAAAATTCATGTGGAAACTGTAAATCATGGTCACCAGATTATTTTAGCAGAGGTCGTTGGTTTTAAAGATGAAATAGTCGTCTTGATGCCTTTTACCTCCTTACGTGAAATATCTATTGGCTGCCTTGTTGAAGGAACGGGAGCTCCACTGGAAGTAAAAGTGGGTCCTGAGTTAATCGGCAAAGTATTGGATTCTATGGGGAATCCAATTGATGGCACTCTATTACCTAAAGGTCTCATGACAGTCCCTACAGAACAAGATCCACCAAACCCACTAACTCGTCCACCAATTAATGAAAGGCTTGAAGTGGGAGTCAAGGCTATTGACGGTATGCTAACAGTTGGAAATGGACAACGTGTTGGTATTTTCGCTGGTTCTGGGGTAGGTAAAAGTACTTTACTTGGTATGATCGCAAGAAATACACAAGCAGATTTGAATGTTATTGCGCTAATAGGTGAGCGTGGTCGTGAGGTTCGGGAATTCATCGAACGTGATTTGGGTGCTGAGGGCTTAAGTCGATCGATTGTTGTTGCAGCCACATCTGATCAACCAGCATTAATGCGGATTAAAGGGGCATTTACAGCTACAGCAATCGCCGAATATTTTAGAAATCGAGGCTTAAATGTCATGCTGATGATGGATTCCGTGACACGTGTGGCTATGGCACAACGTGAAATTGGACTTGCCACAGGAGAACCACCAGCACAAAAAGGTTATACGCCTTCTGTTTTTGCGATATTGCCTAAATTACTAGAACGTACAGGCACCAATGAAAAGGGTTCTATAACAGCATTCTATACTGTTTTAGTAGATGGTGACGATATGAATGAACCAATTGCGGATACTGTGCGAGGGATATTAGATGGTCATATTGTATTGGATCGAAATCTTGCCAACAAGGGGCAATATCCAGCCATAAACGTCTTGAAAAGTGTGAGTCGTTTGATGAATCATGTTGCAGAGCCAACTCATAAGAAAGCTGCTGAACGATTAAGAGAACTCTATTATACTTACGACAAATCAGAGGATTTGATCAATATTGGTGCTTATAAAAGAGGAACCTCTAAAGAAATTGATGAAGCAATTCATTATGAACCGCTCATTACTGCTTATCTTAAACAGGGTTACTTAGATAAAGTGACACTAGAAGAAAGTGTCAATGAGTTAATAACATTATCGAACGGTGGTGCGAAATAGATGGTCAGTTATGTGTATCGTTTTGAAAAAGTGTTAACTATTCGCGAACAAGAAAAAAACGAAACCGAAATGGCTTATAAGGAATCTGTCCGTTCTTTTGAAGAAATAGCAACAAAATTATATGACTTGCTAAAAAAGAAAGAAGATTTAATTGCATTTCAGCAGGAGCGTTTAATGGTTGGTTCATCCATAGATGAAATTCATCATTATAGTCGTTTCATTGATAGTCTCGAAAAAACAATTGCAGATGTACAACAGAAAGTGATACAAGCTCGTGCAAAGATGAATTGGCACGAAGAAAAACTATTAGAAAAAAACTTGGAAGTACGTAAATTTGAAAAAATGAGAGAAAAGGATTTTAAGCATTTCCAACAAGAGCAAGATCGTATAGAAAGCCTTTTTTTAGATGAAATTTCATTACAAACGTATAACAAGAAAGAAATCAGGTGATTTCATGGCAAAGAAAGACAATCGATTAGCAACAGAGTTAGTAGAAGAGCAACCAAAGAAAAAATCTGGGGGCTTTCTTAAGTTTTTTACTTGGATTGTACTGCCGATTATGTTTGTAGTAGCGGTTTTGCTTGTTGTGGCAACTTTAATGAATACAAATGTCTTTGATTTAGGAAAAAAGGCAATTGGTAGTTTACCTTTTATTCCCTCAGAAGAACAACAAGCAAAGGATGCTGTCGTTAATAACGACTCTAAAATAGTGAGTTTACAGGCAGAGGTACAAGAAAAAGAAGCAGAGATTACCCAGCTTCAAAAAAAATTAGATTCAACAATAACTGAAAAAGAGAAGCTGCTGACAGAAAAGGAACAGCTTCAATTTGAAATTGAAAAACTAAATCGTGAACAAGATGATGTGAAGCGTGACTTTAACGATATTTTATCAACATTTGATAAGATGTCGCCGAAAGCTGCGGCACCTGTGTTAATCAATATGAGTGATACAGAAGCACTGCGGATTTTAACGAATTTAAAGCCAGATAAATTAGCAGCTATTTTAGAAAAAATGGATGCAAAAGATGCAGCAAAATATACGGAGCTTATGGCTAAACAGTAGGATAATTGAAAGGAGGTGAAAAATAGTGGATGTAGCAATGATGCAAATGATTAATAAAACAGTACCTACTAAAACTGTAGCAACAAAGTCAACAACAGTTGGTAACGCTGAAGGAAAAATAGGCAGCACTCCGAAGAAAGAAAATTTATCAAATTTTGGTTCTGTTTTTGGGCAAGTATTAACTTCTTCAAATGAAACAACTCAATCATCAAAAACGACTTCATCAAATGAACTTGCGGATTTACAAGCGTTATTAAATGCTGACTCAATGGAGGAAGTACTAGATTTACTGGGGATTTCTCACGATGATGGCTTATTAATGCTTCAATTTGGAGAAGACGGTAAGGCAGTTGCACTGGATGAAATGCTTCATTTAGAAAATATATTAAATGCATTAGGTATTGATGAAGAGCAGCTTCAAAAAATCGTCCAACAGCTACTAGGAGAAGAAAAGGAAGCAAGTGATGTTTGGGAGCTCTTAACATTAGTAGATGCCCAAGCGCCGGTATTACAGGCGAATATAAGCACTGCTTTACAAGGCGAAGGTCAAGTGACACCAAAAGAGGCATCACAACTTCTTCAAGTGTTGAAATTAGTGCAATTAGTAGGGCAAAAGACAGACTTAACAGCATCCCAAGAAGACCTGCTAACGACTGTGAAGAGCCTATTAACGTCATTACAAACGCAGGTAGGAACTTTGCAGGTAACAACAAAAACAACTGTTACATTGCCATTACTAGGCTTCCAGCAAGTTGTTCAGCAAGTCCAAGTAACGAAACAAAGTGATACAAATACAAATGACATGCTTACGCCACAAACTGTACAAACGAAACCAGACACATTCCATGTAACGTTACCAACGGCTAAGCCTGCTCAATCCGAAGCTTTACTAAAAGAAATGCAAGCCATTATCAATCGAGCTCAGATTTCGAACGCTCAAGGTATTACACGTTTAACCATAAAATTGTATCCAGAAAATCTAGGGACGGTTCGTATTGAACTTGTACAAAATGATGGTGTCCTTACAGCCCGTTTGCTGGCTTCTACAGCTCATGGACGTGAATTGCTTGATAGTCAAGCACACCAGCTAAAACAGGCATTTGCTCAGCAAAATATACAAGTAGATCGCCTTGATATTGCACAATCATTACAAGATGCCGATCGTCAACAACGTGATCAAAGCTTCTTCAATAATTTCTTTAAACAACAACAGGACGAAGAACAGGATCAAAAAAGTGATGATGAAGATGAAGGAATGTCCTTTAGTGACTATTTAATAAGTGAGGAGGTGTAACAATGGCAGATACTACAACAAAAGTGACTAATACATCCATAACAGATGATCTTTATTACTCAAATTATAGAAAGCCAACGAAGCAAACAGGAAATAGTGAGCTCGGTAAAGACGCCTTTTTACAATTGTTGATTACACAATTACAGCATCAGGATCCTACAAATCCAATGGACGACAGGGAGTTTATTTCTCAAATGGCGCAGTTTTCTTCTTTGGAACAAATGCAAAATATGACAAAGGCAATGGAATCATTATTGTCATCACAGCAACAATCACAAATGATGAACTATGCAACCTTTATTGGCAAGGAAGTCAAATGGCATGAAATAACAGAAGAAAAAGATGAAAAAGGAAATCCTGTGGTTAATGAAGGAACAGGTGTAATTGAATCACTTAAATTTGTAGATGGTAGTGTTGTTTTCAAATTAGCAGATGGAAAAGAAATTTCACCTGGTAATATATCTGGAATTTTAAGTGGAGCTGGCAATCCTAGTTCAAATGGCAATAATAATGTACAAGAATCTCCGTTAGTGAAGGCTAGCCAATTAATTGGTAAGAATGTAACGTATAAAGACGGTGACCAAGAGCTAACAGGACGAATTGTCTCTGTTTCTAATAAAGATGGGGTCATTAATTACGTACTAGACAATGATAAAAAGCTAACAGATAAAGATTTTACAGTGATTAGTGAATAAAGGTGGAGAATAGTGATGGATAAGTTTTCAATTCATCGTGTACCCTTGCATCCATCTATTCGCACAGTACAGCCTAAGTCAATCAATACACAACAATCGTTTAAAGCTCATTTACAGGAAGCGTCTAGACAAGAGCTAAAAGTGAGCAAACATGCACATGAACGTATCATGGAGAGAAAAATTGATATCTCTGAACAAGAATGGCAGGTTGTATCGGATAAGGTATTTGAAGCACACTCAAAAGGTGTCAAACAACCATTAGTCTTGATGGATCAAGCAGCTTTAATTATCAGTGCTAAAAACGCTACGGTTATTACAGCAATGGATCGCACGGAAGCAAAGCAACAGTTATTTACTAATATTGATGGCACAATTGTGCTTTGAAGGCTGGACCTTCTTACGTAAGGAAGCCTTGGTGAGCTGACTGATAGAGGCTCACCCTATATAAAACGAAGGGAGAACGAAAACATATGTTACGTTCTATGTACTCAGGTATTTCAGGTCTTAAAAACTTCCAAACAAAGCTAGATGTGATTGGTAACAATATTGCAAATGTAAATACTTATGGCTTTAAAAAAGGAAGAGTTGTTTTTAAAGATTTAGTTTCTCAAATGCAAACAGGTGCATCTGCGCCAACGCAAACACGTGGTGGTGTAAACGCAGTACAGGTTGGACTAGGTGCACAACTTGCTGCAATAGACACAGTACACGGTACAGGCTCAATGCAAACAACTGCACGAGTTTTAGACTTAGCAATTTCAGGTGATGGTTTCTTCATGGTTGGTGATGCGAATGGAGCACCTGATGATACAGGTACAATTGATGAAGAGGGCTACAGCAATATTCTCTATACTCGTGCTGGCAATTTCTACATGGATAGAAATGGATATTTAGTGAATGCAGACGGTAAATATTTAGTAGGTCATGCAAGTGACGAATTATCTATCGATGCAGATAACTCAGTGGATGGTTCTGGTGCTGAAGAGCAAAAAGAAGGTAACGGCCTTTCTGATATTGAAGGAAATATCACAGAAGAAATGGACTTTTCAGCTGATATTTCGCCAATACGTATCCCTACAACAGCACAATCCATGTCTATTGGACAAGATGGTACAGTAGAGTATGTTGACTACAAAGGGGACCGACAATATGCAGGACAGATCATTCTTGTGAAATTCCCTAATGCTGGCGGCCTTCAAAAACAAGGTTCTAACTACTATCAAGTGACAGCGAACTCTGGTGACCCATATGCACAGGTTGCAACAGTTGGTGGGATTGGCTCTGTACAATCTGGATTCCTTGAAATGTCTAACGTAGACCTATCAGAAGAGTTTACAGAGATGATCGTTGCACAGCGTGGTTTCCAAGCGAACACACGTATTATTACAACTTCTGATGAAGTGTTACAAGAACTAGTAAACTTAAAACGAT
The DNA here is from genome assembly GCF_001705465.1 of Lysinibacillus sp. AR18-8. NCBI lineage: Bacteria > Bacillati > Bacillota > Bacilli > Caryophanales > Bacillaceae > Lysinibacillus > Lysinibacillus sp. AR18-8. Next base: position 44,998 of record NZ_MDGU01000019.1, on the reverse strand, counting down.
AATAATATAGTCCTTTCAAAACGGACGTTTTAACAAACATATTTTCATATGAGGGAGGGTCGGGCCGGCTCTCATGCTAGACCCGGCCCTAATTCATGATTGAACTAACACGTCTAAATGGCAAAGCATTTACATTAAATGCTTTATACATAGAAACAGTCGAATCATTTCCAGATACGACTATTACATTAACAACTGGAACAAAATTAATTGTTTTAGAGAGTGAAGATGAGGTGCGACAAAAGGTAACTGCCTTTTATAACAATATACAAATACTATCCAACCCGCATCTACGAGGTGAAGAAGATGAAGAATAATAAAATGCTAACAATGATTATTATTTTACTAGTAGCAGTCATTCTGATTGGGGTTATTTTGTTTGTATTGCTTACGCAATTTAATAAACCCACAGGAGCTGTTGAGCCGTCCATTGATGAGATTGTAGAGGCAACAGTGGAGATACCAGAGATCACGACAAATCTTGCAGATAAAAGAGTTGTTCGCTTGTCATTGAAAATTCAAACGACAAGCAAAGATGCTGCTGCAGAATTAACAAAGCGCGTTTTCCAAGTGCAAAACATCGCCATTCAAGAGCTTTCTGAAATGGAGCAAAAGGACTTAGAAGGTAAGCAAGGGAAACAAATTTTCCAAAAATCATTAAAAACAAGATTAAATGAGTTGATGCAAGAGGGAGAAGTCCAGGAAGTATATTTTACCTCCTTCATTACTCAATAAAACAGAAACTGCTTGAATTGGAGGTGGGCAAATGGCAGGAGATGTGTTATCTCAATCCGAGATAGATGCGCTGCTTTCCGCTATATCGACAGGGGAAATGTCAGCGGATGACATAAAAAAAGAGGACGAGGGACGTAAGGTTAAAGTTTATGATTTTAAACGAGCACTTCGATTCTCAAAAGATCAAATCCGAAGTTTGACCCGAATACATGAAAATTTCGCACGACTATTGACAACCTTTTTCTCTGCACAGCTTAGAAGCTATGTACAAATTACGGTTGCATCAGTAGACCAAATACCATTTGAAGAGTTTGTTCGTTCCATTCCAAATATGACACTCATTAATGTATTTGAAGTGCCACCATTAGATGGTAATATATTGATGGAAATTAATCCGAACATTGCCTATTCGATGTTAGATCGCCTAATGGGCGGTAGTGGGGCAAGTCATAGTAATGTAGATAACCTAACGGAAATAGAAACAAAAATTATGACAAACCTTTTTGAACGCTCATTCGACAATTTACGCGAAGCATGGGAAAATGTTGCGGAAATTGATCCTATATTAGTGGAACTTGAAGTAAATCCACAATTTTTACAAATGATTTCACCTAATGAAACGGTTGTCGTAATTTCATTAAATACGATAATTGGTGAGACAAGCGGTATGATTAATATTTGTATTCCGCATGTTGTATTGGAGCCAATAGTTCCAAATCTTTCGGTTCGCTATTGGATGCAAACCAATACGAAAGAGATGTCACCAGAGCAAACAAAAATGCTTGAAACACGTGTGAAACAAGCCCAATTACCACTCTCAGTTGAATTAGGATTAACGGACATCACCATTGAAGATTTCCTAACAATGCAAGTTGGAGATGTCATACAGTTAGATCAAAAAATTGAAGCGCCATTACTACTAAAAGTAGGTACATTGCCGAAGTTCACTGTTCAACCAGGTAAAAAGGGCAAAAAATTAGCAATCCAGATTATCGACCCTTTGAAAGGAGGAGACGAAGATGAGTGATGAAATGCTCTCCCAAGAAGAAATTGAAGCGCTATTAAGGGGCGAGACGTTGGGAGATAAAAACAACGACACTGATGCTTCAACAAATGAAGAAATAAATGAGATACGAGTGGAGGATTACCTTGATTCGTTTGCACAAGATGCATTAGGAGAGGTAGGCAATATATCCTTTGGTAGCTCTGCCACAGCTCTTTCAGCGTTATTGGGTCAAAAAGTAGATATTACAACTCCAAGTATTTCGATGATTAATCGTAATAAATTAGAAGAGGAATTTCCTCATCCATATGTAGCTGTACAAGTTGAATATACAATTGGTTTGACAGGTATGAATTTACTTGTTATTAAACAATCTGATGCAGCAATTATCGCAGATTTAATGTTAGGTGGCGATGGATTAAATCCGAAGCCAGACTTAGGTGAAATTCAGCTAAGTGCTGTTCAAGAGGCTATGAATCAAATGATGGGCTCAGCTGCTACATCTATGTCGACGGTCTTCAACAAAAAAGTAGATATTTCTCCACCGACAATTGATTTAATGAACATCTCGCAAGATGAAGGTCGAGAAAATATCCCAGAAGACGATTTGCTGGTGAAAGTTTCATTTAGATTAAAAATTGGTAATTTAATTGATTCGAATTTAATGCAATTATTACCGCTTAAATTTAGTCAAAATATTGTAAAATCATTATTAGGTGAAACAGGAGTGTTTGAGGAACCTGTGGCAGCAACTATTGCACCTGAGGTTCCACCAGTTACACCACCGCCTGTTCAACAGCAAATACCTGTAGCACCACCATCTGAACAACCAGTTTATCAACAGCAGTCAGTACCGATGCAGCAACCGATTTATCAGGAGCCACAACAATTTGCACAACCAGCAAGACCTGCACAACCAGCACAACCTGTAAATGTGCAACAAGCCCAGTTTGCTAGCTTCGATACAAATGTAATCTCTCAATCTGAAGCTAGAAATTTAAATATGCTACTTGATATTCCATTGCAAGTTACTGTAGAGTTAGGACGTACGAAACGTTCTGTTAAAGAGATTTTAGAACTATCAAGTGGTTCAATTATTGAACTGGATAAATTAGCGGGAGAACCAGTTGATATTTTAGTCAATAGTCGTTTAATTGCTAAAGGGGAAGTCGTTGTTATTGACGAAAACTTTGGTGTCCGTATTACAGATGTTTTAAGTCAAGCAGAGCGTTTAAATAATTTAAGATAGTTTCAATTGGAGGAGTTAACCATGTCTAAAAGAATTTTGATTGTAGACGACGCTGCATTTATGCGCATGATGATCAAGGATATTTTATCAAAAAATGGATTTGAAGTTGTTGGAGAGGCAGCAGATGGTTTACAAGCTGTCGAAAAGTACAATGAACTAAAACCAGATTTAGTAACAATGGATATCACAATGCCAGAGATGGACGGTATTGCAGCTCTTAAAGCAATTAAGGGAACAGATCCAAGTGCAACTGTAATCATGTGTTCAGCAATGGGGCAACAAGCAATGGTAATCGATGCGATTCAAGCTGGTGCAAAAGACTTTATCGTAAAACCTTTCCAAGCAGATCGTGTAATTGAAGCGATTCAAAAAGCGCTAGGATGATTGCATGAAAATGTTAAAATCATTTCGTTTAACGATGATTTTCGCATTTCTTGTATCCTTCCTGTTTTTGTACCCGACACCGACTTCTGTCTATGCAGACGTTGATACAAATAGTGTCACGGATTGCATTAAAGACCCAGAAGCTTGTAATGGAGATACGACTGATCCAGCTGCTAAACAAGAAACAACTGTAACAGCAGCTGGAGATATATCTGCATGGGAATACATAAAAATGGTTTTGGCGCTTATTTTTGTTGTAGCTTTATTTTATGGATTGATGAAGTTTTTAAATAAACGAAATTTAAACTTCCAACGTAATCAAATGGTACAAAATTTAGGCGGTTTATCGTTAGGTGCACAAAAGTCAGTTCAGCTTTTACAGGTAGGTAAAACATTGTATTTAGTTGGGGTCGGAGAAGACGTTCAGCTATTACGAGAAATTACAGATCCTGAAGAAGTTGAAGCTCTTTTAGCCCTTTATAACGAAAGACAAGAATTTGCAGCAACATCACCGTATATTGTAGAAGTATTTTCTAAGTTTAAGAGAAAAGATAGCGCGAAGGTGCAAAATGATCAGCAAAAGCAGGATTCATTTGGCAATCTATTCGAAAAAAAGCTATCAGAAATAAAACAGGAGCGTAGTGATGAGATAGAGAGATGGAAGCAGAAGGAGAAGGATGGTAAATGAATGATTTAATCAATATTTTTTCCAACAGCGATCCAACGAATGTCTCTACATCTGTAAAGCTCTTACTTTTACTAACAGTTTTATCACTTGCACCAAGTATTTTAATTTTAATGACTTCCTTTGCTCGTATAGTCATAGTCTTATCCTTTGTGCGTACAGCATTGGCAACACAGCAAATGCCACCAAATCAAGTGATTATTGGGCTGGCACTATTTTTAACATTTTTTATCATGGCACCAACCTTTCAAGAGGTCAATAAAGAGGCATTACAACCATTGTTTGCTGAAGAAATTGGTATAGAAGAAGCCTATGACCGTGCTAGTGTGCCATTTAAAGAGTTTATGAGTAAGCATACTAGGCAAAAAGATCTTGATTTATTTTTAACATATAATCAAGCAGAAAAACCAGCATCAGTGGAGGAAATCCCACTGACTATGCTTGTACCTGCCTTTGCTTTAAGCGAAATTAAAACAGCATTTCAAATTGGTTTTATGATTTTTATTCCATTCCTAGTGATCGATATGATTGTCGCAAGTACATTAATGTCGATGGGGATGATGATGTTACCGCCAGTAATGATTTCATTGCCATTTAAAATATTATTATTTGTACTGGTTGATGGCTGGTATCTCGTTATGAAATCGTTACTACAAAGTTTTTAGGGGATGATACAGTATGACAGGTGAGTTGGTTATTTCCATTGCAGAGCGTGCTATAATGATTATCCTTCTAACAAGCGGTCCGCTACTATTAGTTGCTTTAATCTCGGGTTTAGCGGTAAGTATCTTTCAAGCCACAACTTCGATACAAGAGCAAACGTTAGCATTTGTACCAAAAATTATTGCTGTCTTAGTGGCCATCGTATTCTTTGGCCCTTGGATGCTATCTCAAGTTACAAGCTATGCGAGAGACATATTCGAGAATTTAACGCGTTATATAGGGTGAGTACATGAATGAATTAATTCCGCATTTAACGGTTTTCTTATTAGTACTTGTACGTGTCTCAGCCTTTTTTGCTACGGTTCCTTTTTTTTCCTATAGAACCATTCCACCTCAAGTCAAAATTACTCTCGCACTGGTTTTAGCTTGGATGATGTACTATACAATTGATGTTGAGCCATTTGCATTCAATGATGATTACATATTATTAGTGGTGAAAGAAGCACTAGTTGGACTATTACTCGGTCTAATGGGCTATATCATCATGTCCGCAATTCAAATTGCAGGAAGCTTTATCGATTTTCAAATGGGTTTTGCCATTGCTAATATAATTGACCCGCAAACAGGTGCTCAAAGTCCATTAATCGGTCAGTTTTTTAATATGCTAGCACTGCTTTTATTGTTAGCGATTGATGGCCATCATATGATTCTTAATGGAATCTACTACAGCTATCAATTTTTCCCGATGGATCAATTCCCTAGTTTTATGAACGAAAACTTTCCTCAATTTATTATCACCACTTTCACAGCAGTTTTTGCCATAGCATTCCAGATGGCTGCTCCTGTTGTAGCGACCTTATTCTTGGTCGATTTAGCTTTAGGGATCACTGCAAAAACAGTACCGCAATTAAATATATTTGTTGTCGGTTTTCCTATTAAAATTGGTGTTAGTTTTTTAGTGTTATTTACAATGATGGCCGTTATGATTCAAGTTATTCAAAAGCTTATTACGATTATGATTTATGGGATGCGTGATTTAATGGCCATTTTAGGTGGTGGATAATATGAGACTACTACTGAATTTAGAGCTACAATTTTTTGCGGGTGAAAAAACAGAAAAGGCAACCCCTAAGAAACGACAGGATGCTCGGAAAAAAGGGCAAGTTGTCAAGAGTCAAGATATTTCTAGTGCCATTGTAATGTTAATGGTATTTATCTTTTTGTTTTTCTTTGCAGGTTCTTTGCGTGACGAGCTTTTAGCTTTTTTCAGGCAAACCTTTATTCATAACATACGCATCGAATCACTGACTATTGATAGTGTGATGCACCTATTTACAGAAACTTTGATTCAAATGGCTTTTATCATTGTGCCCATTATGGCAATTGCATTTGTCGGAGCACTTGCAGGTAACTTTTTGCAATTTGGTTTTCTTTTTACGTTAGAGCCAATGAAGTTTGATTTGAAAAAGATGGACCCTATTAAAGGGTTAAAAAAGATATTTTCTGTCAAAGCCATTGTGGAGTTAATAAAGTCTGTTTTAAAGATTGGTTTTATCGGAAGTGTTACAACAATTATTATTTGGTCAAACTTACCAGAAGTTTTGGCGTTATCGTTTAAAAGTCCATGGATGACTCTCATTACGGTAGGGAAGCTTGTTGGTATTATGGGTATAGCAGCTTCTTTAGTATTACTTTGTGTATCCGTTTTAGACTGGATGTATCAAAAACATGAGTATGAAAAAAATCTTAAAATGTCTAAGCAAGATATTAAAGATGAATATAAAAATAGTGAGGGTGACCCCTTAATCAAATCAAAAATCAAACAACGCCAACGTGAGATGGCGATGAGACGTATGATGTCAGAGGTCCCGAGTGCGGATGTAGTTATTACCAACCCTACTCACTATGCAATTGCCCTCAAATATAATGAGGACAGTATGGATGCTCCTCGTGTTATTGCGAAGGGGACAGACTTTATTGCTCAAAAAATTAAACTGATCGCCAAAGAACATGATGTAATAATGGTTGAAAATCGACCTTTAGCACGAGCTATGTATGACCAGGTAGAAATAGGCGATCAGGTACCAGAAGAATTTTTCAAAGCAGTAGCAGAGATACTCGCTTATGTTTACCGTATTAAGCGAAAAATTTAAGGCTTTTTGTAGGAGGGACACAAATGAAAGTTCGCGATATTGGGGTTTTAGGTGCGGTTATTTTAATCGTTGCGATGCTCATCATCCCTCTTCCTCCGTGGATGTTAAGTTTTTTAATTGTCATTAATATTACATTAGGATTAATTGTACTGCTCACAGCAATGAGTATGAAAGAAGCATTGGATTTTTCCATTTTTCCTTCGGTAATTTTACTATTAACTTTGTTCCGATTAGGACTAAGTGTTTCCACTACTCGTGCCATCTTAGCAAATGGAGATGCAGGTTCGGTCGTTGAAACTTTTGGTGATTTCGTAGTTGGAGGAAATATACTTGTTGGTTTAGTCGTCTTTTTAATTTTAGTGTTAATTCAGTTTATTGTTATTACAAAAGGTGCAGAACGAGTAGCAGAAGTAGCGGCACGTTTCACACTTGATGCGATGCCAGGTAAACAAATGAGTATTGATGCTGACTTAAATGCGGGGATTATTTCCGAAAAGGAAGCACGTGAACGTCGTGAAAAAGTATCAGGAGAAGCCGACTTCTACGGAGCAATGGACGGTGCTACAAAATTCGTAAAAGGGGACGCCATTGCCTCGATGGTAATGGTTATTATCAATCTATTATTTGGTATCATCATTGGGGTTGTCCAAATGGGACTTCCATTTGCGGAAGCAGCAACACATTTCTCTAAGCTAACTGTTGGAGATGGTATTGTATCCCAAATTCCTGCTTTACTTATTTCAACAGCCACTGGGATTGTTGTAACACGTGCATCTTCTAAAGGAAGTCTCGGCCAGGACATTACAGGTCAATTATTTGCCCAAGCTAAACTGCTTTATGTAGCTGGTGGTACAATTGTATTACTTGGTTTATTTACACCAATTCCGGATTGGATCACACTTCCAATTGGGATTGCTCTAATAGCGGGAGCTTATATGATGGGTCGTAAGAAGCCAGAGGACGAAGAGGAATTACTTGAGATTGAAGAAGAAGTGGCTACTGACGGCATGAAGAGCCCTGAGAATGTTGTGAATTTATTAAATGTGGACCCAATTGAATTCGAATTTGGTTATGGATTAATTCCCTTAGTAGATGCCGCTCAAGGTGGGGATTTATTAGACCGTGTTATCATGATTCGTCGACAGCTTGCCTTGGAGTTAGGTATCGTGATCCCGGTAGTCCGTATTCGAGACAATATTCAGCTTCAACCAAATGAATATCGAATTAAAATAAAGGGGAACGAAATGGCACGAGGGGAACTTTTACTAGATCATTATTTAGCGATGAGTCCTGGCGACGATGATTCTATTGAAGGTATTGATACTGTCGAACCATCATTTGGATTACCAGCTAAATGGATTACAGAGCAAGTAAAAGAGGATGCGGAAATGTATGGTTACACAGTTGTGGACCCACCAAGTGTAGTGTCAACACATTTAACTGAAATAATTCGAGCGAATGCTCATGAGTTATTAGGCCGTCAAGAGACAAAGCAGTTAATCGATCACTTACGCGAATCCCATCCAATTTTAGTAGAAGAATTAACACCTGCACCTTTATCTACTGGAGAAATCCAAAAGGTACTGGGTAAGCTTCTTCGGGAGAATGTATCAGTGCGTAACTTACCGATTATTTTTGAGACACTTGCAGACTATGCAAAATTAACGAGTGATACAGATATCTTAGCTGAATATGTGCGTCAAGCATTGGCTCGTCAAATTACAGCGCAGTATGTTGGGGATAGTTCAGTGTTAAAGGTGATTACGGTTTCAGGTAAAGTAGAAAAAATGATTGCTGATAGTATCCAACAAACGGATCACGGAAATTATTTAGCTATGGACCCACAAGATTCTCAAACAGTATTAGAAACTATTGCAGCGGAAGTAGAGCGTGTTTCGTTTATGGAGCAATCAGCTATTATATTATGCTCTCCAGCAGTTCGGATGTATTTACGACAACTAACGGAGCGTTATTTCCCACAAATTCCGGTTCTATCCTATAATGAATTGGATGCTTCGGTTGAAATTCAAAGTGTTGGGGTGGTGAATGTTTAATGAAAATGAAAAAGTATTATGCATCATCCATACCAGAGGCGATGAAGCAAGTGCGAGCAGAATTAGGTGAGGACGCAGTCATTTTAAATTCAAAAGTCGTCATCACAAAGAAATTTTTTGGCATGATAAAAAAGAAAAGTTTTGAAGTGGTTGCGGGTATTGATGCAATGGAGCCCCAGCAAGTGGCTTCAGTTCCAACACCAGCTGTACTGCCTGTAGTAAAAAAAGAGAATGCAAGGTTACAAGAGATTACAAATGCTATTCAAGCAAAAATGCATCAGGAACCACCCCTTGATGTAGCAGCAGTACATGAGGACGCTAGCATGTCAGAAGAATTGAGAAAAGAAATTGCTGATTTAAAATCATTAATGCAATCGATGCATAAAAAGACTACCCAAGCTCAATATCCCGATGAACTCTTACCCTTCATTGAATACTTAAGACAGCAAGAGCTAAGTGAAGAGCTCATCACAACGATAGGTGATGAGCTTTTTATGCATTTTAGAGAAGCATCCGAAATAAATTTTTCACAATGTAAATTGATAGCAAAAAATTTATTACGTAAGAAGCTAGAAGTACTTCCAGTCGGAGGATTATCCTACGAAAGAAAATATATAAACATTTTAGGGCCAACAGGGGTTGGTAAGACTACAACTATTGCTAAAATGGCTGCTAGAGCTGTGTTAGAAAAAAAGAAAAAGATTGGCTTTATTACGACAGATACTTATCGGATTGCGGCAATAGAGCAGCTTAAAACATATGCTGGTCTTTTACAAGCTCCTGTAGAAATTGCTTACAATGCAACAGATTTTGAACAAGCAATCCAGAGATTATCACATTTAGATTTGGTTTTTATTGATACAGCTGGTCGAAATTATAAAGAAGTCAAGTATGTTGATGATCTCCAACGCCTCATAAAATTCGATGATCATGCAGAATCTTATTTAGTGCTTGCAATGACAACGAAAGAAAGGGATATGGAGAATATTGTAGATCAATTTAAGCAATTACCAATTCAAAAATTTATTTTTACAAAAATTGATGAAACAAATTCTATTGGCACAATGATCAATTTAATGATTAAATATAATAAAGGACTTGCTTACTATACGAATGGTCAAGAAGTACCAGAAGATATTGAAGAAGCTGATTTAGAAGCAGTACTTAATTTGTTTTTTCAAGGTGAAGAAAAATGAGAGACCAAGCTGAAGCATTACGCTTAAAAATGATGAAACAGCAAGGCGAACTAGGTAGAGCGATTGCAGTTGTAAGTGGCAAAGGTGGAGTAGGTAAGAGTAACTTCACAATGAACTTTGCCATGACTTTAGCCCAAAAGGGAAAAAGAGTTGTCATTGTAGACATGGATATTGGGATGGGGAATATCCATATCTTAATTGGGAAAAATGCTTCTTATAGTTTAAAAGATTACTTAGAAGGAAATAAGCTACTAGATGAGGTAATATTTGAAGGACCTTACGATTTAAGGTATATTTCAGGTGGGTCAGGTATGACGAGTGTGCTTGATTGGTCTCATAGTATGTTTGAACGACTTATTCAAGCATTTGAAGAACTTCAAAAAAACTATGATTATATTTTATTTGATATGGGCGCTGGTGCTACTAATTGGTCGTTAGATTTACTCACATCTATTGATGAAATTATCGTCATTTCAACAGCGGAACCTACTTCTATTACAGATGCGTACTCCATGATGAAATATATTCATGTTCGAGATCCAGATAAGCAGTTTTATATTCTCTGTAACCGCGCTTTCAGTAAAGAAGAAGGAATAGAAACGAATGAACGTTTACAGTTAACAATGAAACGTTTTTTAGACAAAGAAACGATCATTCTTGGTTCATTACCTGAAGACCCTGTTGTGCGTAAGGCAGTGCGCGAGCAAGTGCCATTCTCACTTGCTTATCCAGACGCATTAATATCAAAGACATTGCAACTTATAGTCGTTCGTTTTATGGAGCAACGTGCGGGGGAAATACATGCACATGATCAAACAACGAAAAAATTTTTAACGAAACTTAGAAGTATTTTCTCGAAAGGGCGTGATTAATTGGACTTTTTGCATAAAAGCAAGCTTTTAGTTGTGGATGATTCTGCTTTTATGAGAAAGCTAATTAGTGACTTTTTTGTTGGCAACTCGAAGGTGGAAGTAGTTGGAACAGCTCGAAATGGAAAAGATGCGATCAAAAAGATACAATCGTTGAAGCCAAACGTTGTGACAATGGATATTGAGATGCCTGAAATGAATGGGCTCGATGCTTTAAAAGAAATTATGATACAATGTCCAGTTCCTGTAGTAATGCTCTCAAGTACCACTCAACGTGGGACAGAAAATGCAATTGCTGCAATTGAGGGCGGGGCAGTAGATTTTGTTGCCAAGCCGAGTGGGACCATCTCCCTTGATTTACATAAAATTCAAAATGAACTTGTGCACAAAGTGGAACAAGCTGCAACGGTGCCAATTTCCAAATTGAAAAAACCTTCTGGTAGTAAACGACAACAAGAACAAGTGACAAGGGTGAGTACCGTAATAAAGGAACCACAACAGCATGGACGAACAAATACGTCTACTAATGTTGTTTCTACTAAGGTAGCCGTAACTAAACCAATGGTAGAATGGAGTAAAATAGGAAAGAAGATTGTGTTAATTGGCACATCAACAGGAGGACCTCGCGCACTTCAGGAGGTTGTTACTAAAATTCCTAAGTCTATTCAAGCTCCTATATTAATTGTACAGCATATGCCTGCTGGATTTACTAAATCGCTTGCTAACCGACTTGATCAGCTAAGTGAAATTTCTGTTAAAGAAGCTGAACAGGGCGATATTTTGCAAAATGGAGTAGCTTATATTGCACCAGGTGGATATCATTTAAAACTTAGAAAAGTAGGGACAACTTTTGGCATTGTTCTTGATAATCAAGAAGCACCAAGATCTGGCCACCGACCTTCTGTAGATGTAATGTTCGAAGATGTTAGTCAATACAAAGATTTTGATAAAGTAGCAGTGATTATGACAGGTATGGGTCATGATGGCTCTAATGGTCTAAAAGCATTAAAAAATACTGGCAATGTCATTGCTATTGCAGAATCAGCTGAAACTTGCATTGTATATGGTATGCCAAAAGCAGCAGTAGAAACGCAACTTGTTGATGAAGTTGCAGATGTAGATGATATTGCACAAACAATAATGAAATATTTGCCTTAAAAGGGGTGTCCTCTTATGGAAGTCAATCAATATTTAGAGATGTTTATTGAAGAAAGTAAAGAGCATTTACAAGCGTGTAGTGAACATTTATTAGAATTAGAAAAAAATCCAGATGATTTGGCAATTGTTGGGGAAATATTCCGCTCTGCACACACATTAAAAGGTATGTCTGCCACAATGGGCTTCGAAGATTTAGCAGATTTAACCCATAAAATGGAGAATGTTTTAGATGCCATCCGTAACGAGAAGATTCATGTTACACCTGAAATTTTAGATGTCGTATTTGAATCTGTTGATCATTTAGAAGAAATGGTAATGGATATTGCTAACGGTGGAGATGGTAAGCGTGATGTTTCCTCAACTGTCGCACAACTAAAGCGTATAGAACTAGGTGAGGAAGTAATACCAGAGGTGGTAGCACCGGTTGCTGCACCGGTTGTTGAAAGTGTATTAGAATATGATTCGTTTGAACAAACAGTCATTACACAATCGGCTGAACAAGGCTTTAATGCTTTTGAAATTTCAGTAACATTACGTGAGGATTGCCTTCTTAAGGCAGCACGTGTATTTATGGTGTTTGAGATTTTAGAAAAAGATGGGGATGTCATTAAATCAAGTCCATCTGTTGAAAAGCTAGAAGATGAGCAGTTTGATCAACAATTTTATGTAGCTTTTGTCACAAAAACAACAGCTGAGGATATGCAGAAAAAGCTAATGAAAGTTTCTGAAGTTGATGAGGTTATTGTGACTACAATTGACCAAAGGAAATTTAGTGAAAAAGTATTTGAAGCGCACCAAGAAGTAGCAGCTACTGCAACAGCAGTGGCTGAGGTAGCCGCAATACCAACAAATACGCCTGCTGCTAAAGCCGAGCCTGTTGCAAAACCTGCTAAAGAAGCTACACCTTCCAAGGCTGACAAAAATCATGCACCTGTAGGTAATAAAACAATTCGTGTAAATATTGAACGTCTAGATATTTTAATGAACTTGTTTGAAGAGCTTGTCATTGATCGTGGTCGATTGCAATCTATCTCTACTGAAGTAAATCATGGCGAACTAAATGAAACAGTAGAGCGTATGAGTCGTGTGATGGGTGATTTGCAAACTATTATTTTAACAATGCGAATGGTACCTGTAGAAACAGTTTTCAATCGTTTCCCGAAAATGATTCGTCAGCTATCACGTGATTTAAATAAGAAAATCAACCTTGAAATTATTGGTGCTGAAACCGAACTAGATCGTACAGTAATCGATGAAATTGGAGATCCGCTTGTTCACTTGATTCGTAATTCTGTGGATCATGGCATTGAGAATCCAACTGCTCGTCGTGCAAAAGGCAAGCCTGAAGAAGGAACGGTCGTATTGCGTGCCTATCATAGCGGAAATTACGTTTTTATTGAAATTGAAGACGATGGCGCGGGCATAAATCGAGAAAAAGTATTAGCGAAAGCTATTTCAAAAGGTATTGTTACACAAGAACAATCCTATTCAATGTCTGATAAACAAATTAATGAGCTTATTCTAGCTTCAGGCTTCTCCACTGCAGATGTTATTTCAGATGTATCTGGTCGTGGAGTAGGTTTAGATGTTGTAAAAACAACGATTGAATCACTAGGTGGCAATATTTCAATTGAATCAACACAGGATGTTGGATCCATCTTCTCGATTCAATTACCACTGACATTATCAATTATTTCAGTTATGCTTGTGGAGATTGAAAAGGAAATTTATGCAATTCCACTATCTTCTATTATTGAAACATCTATTATCCGTTCATCAGAGATTATGAATGCGCATAATCAAAAAGTAATCGACTTCCGTGGCAAAGTTGTGCCGTTGGTATTCTTAGAGGAAATCTTTGAGGTACCTCGTCAAGAGCATCAAGATGAAGAATTCCACTCAGTAGTGATCGTCCGTAAAGGTGAAAAACTTGCTGGTTTAGTGGTGGATTCATTCATTGGCCAACAAGAAATTGTCTTGAAGTCTTTAGGAAATTACTTAACAAATATCTTTGCCATTTCAGGAGCAACAATCTTAGGCAATGGTAAAGTAGCCTTAATTGTAGATTGCAACGCACTAATTAAATAAGGTGAATGAATAAGAGAGGTGTAAAGTATGACAAATGCAGTGGAGCAAGAAAGTATTAAAGTAATAGTTTTTCAGTTAGCAGATAAAGAATATGCAATTCCAGTGTCCCATGTTCAAGGAATTGAGAAATTAATGCATATTACTCGTGTACCGAAAACAGCGAAATACGTAAAAGGTGTAATCAATCTACGAGGTGTTGTCACACCAATTGTGGATTTACGTGAACGTTTTGAATTACCTATTTCTGAACATGAAGAAACAACACGCATTATTATTATTTCATTAGAAGATATGGAAGTAGGCTTTGTAGTGGATTCCGCTAACGACGTTATCGATATTCCTGCAAGTGCTATTGAACCGCAACCAGAAGTCGTTGGCTCACTTGAAGAAGAATTTATTTCAGGCGTTGCTAAAGTAGAGAAGCGATTATTAATCTTATTACATTTAGAAAAAGTATTAAATCCACTAAAGTAGGGATCGATAATGACATTTAATCAAAAAATTACATCACTACATTTAGATGTATTAAAGGAGATTGGAAACATCGGTGCTGCGCATGCCGCGACAGCACTTTCCAATTTACTTGGGAAAAAAATTGATATGCGTGTTCCAAAGGTAGAGATGGTGTCCTTTAACGATATGATGGAGTTGGCTGGCGGATCAGAAAACGTAGTTGTTGGCATTTACCTTCGTATTGAAGGTGATGCAGAGGGAAGTATGTTCTTTATTTTACCTATCGAACAAGCAAACCGCTTTATACGTCGGCTTATTTTCGATGACTCTTTTGACTTTAAAAAACGACCTGTTTCAGAGTTAGGTTTATCAGCTATGCAAGAAATGGGTAATATTTTATCGGGCTCCTATTTATCTGCCTTATCGGATTTTACTAATTTAAAAATTTATCCAACTGTGCCAGGTCTAAGTGTTGATATGTTTGGAGCTATAATAAGCATTGGTTTAATAGAATTATCTCATGTCAGTGATAATGTTATTGTGATAAATACATCCATTTTTGAAGAAGGTGTGGAAGACCATGAAACGGTGAGGGGCCATTTCTTCCTACTACCAGATCCTGACTCGTTTGATGCCATTTTTAAAGCATTAGGGGTTTCGTGATATGTTAACCAATAGTAGTGGACAAGTGATTAAAGTGGGAATTGCACAAATGGATGTAGTAAAGCTACCTAACACGATTCGAACTTCTGGTCTTGGTTCATGTGTTGGTGTTATTTTGTATGATGAGTCAAAAAAAATTGCTGGTTTAATCCATGTGATGTTACCAGATTCAAGTTTAGGAAGAGCTGAGTCAATCAATGTCGCGAAATTTGCAGATTCTGGGATTGCTGCAATGATTGATTTACTAAAGTTAGAAGGCGTTCAAAAATTTAAACTCAAGGCAAAAATTGCAGGGGGTGCGCAGATGTTCCAATTTACTTCCGACAAAGATACAATGCGTATTGGTCCCCGTAATGTAGAAGCTGTCAAAAATGAATTAAAGAGGCAGGGCATCCCTTTAGTGGCCGAGGATACTGGTGGAAATAGTGGTAGAACGATTGAATTTAATCCTGCAACGTCGATATTACATATCCGAACAGTTAACCAGGGAGTGAGTGAAATCTAATGTTTGGTTCTATATTTTACAATCTATGGGGAGCATTAATTGCCTTTTCTATTTATTTTTTTAGTACATTTCAAAAACCATTTACGCCTCTGCGAATCCTGATTGGCTCTTTTATTGTAGCAATCATCGCATTTTTTGTAATGTTTATTGTACGTTTTCTAATTGCTTACATCTTGTTTACACCAGAGGAAGATGAGGAAGCAGTTGAAGTCGATAGAGAAGAAAAGGAACTTGAATCAATAGAAGGCGTAAAACAAGAAGTGCCAATAGCTAATTCCACGGTTGAATTTCAAGATGAAAATTCCGAGGAAATTGCACAAGTAGTAAGAACGATGATGAATCGAGAAGAAGATCAACAAGTAAATGCGTAAAAGTAAGAGTCGTGACTAACGACTCTTTTTTATTTTGGCTTTGGAGTTTGTAGTATACGAAAAACTTAAGTGAAATTAATTATTTTTATATTATTCATATATATAGTCCTCATGTTAGCATATTTATACAAAGGAAATAGCTTTAAATCTAAAAACTCCAAAATATAAAAATGTAGCTTGTCCGGGGAATTTATCAACTGAAAAGATATTGATTATGGCACCATTTACTGGTCTTGTAAGAGAAACACCTCAGACGGCAGTGCTTAGTTTTTCACAGGAGGATGTATTGGCAGTAGCATATTTCCAATAAATGGTCCATTTCAATATATAAAAAGAAAAGAGAATTTCGCTTTTTCTAGGAGGGGAACGACATGAAATCTCATGACTTTATGAAACAAGCACTTGAGTTAGCTAAAGAAAATGAAAGAACAAAACATGGTGCTCCTTTTGGTGCAATTGTAGTTAAAAATGGACAGATTATTGGCTCTGGTGTAAATGAGGTTGCAATCACCAATGATTTGACGAATCATGCAGAGATTCAAGCAATCCGTCAAGCTTGTCACGCACTGAAAACGACCAATTTAGAAGGTTGTGAAATGTATGCAAGTACAGAACCTTGTCCTATGTGTTTGAGTGCCATTTACTATTCTAAAATTTCTACAGTTTATTATTTTAATGCTAGTAATCCTAGTCAAGATTATATCTATCATGAACTTTCTTTACCCCATCAGGAGAGGGCCATTCAAATGGTTCATCTAGCTATCAATCTTTAATAAATTTCGGGAGGTTCAATCAATGATACCAACAGCGTATTGGCTAACAAATGTACGATTAGAAACAGGATATCATTACGATAATGGGGTCGTTATAGGAACAAAAACTGCACTTTTTAATGTACAAGTAGAAAGTGGTGAAATAAACCAAATTCTTAGCGTAGATCAGCCTTTAAAAACTGATTTGCCTAAGCGAGATGCACATGGTTACTTAATGCTCCCTTCTTTTAGAGATATGCATATTCATATAGATAAAACCTATTTTGGTGGACCATGGAAGGCTCCTTCGATTCCCACAGAAGGTCTTATTACAAGATTAAAAGAAGAAGAGATTCTACTGCCAAGCTTATTGCCTGTTGCAGAGGAACGAGCAAAAAAGTTACTAGATTTGCTTATACATGCAGGATCAACACATATTCGTACTCATTGTAATATTGATCCATTTATTGGGTTGAAAAATTTAGAAGCAGTCTTAAGAGCTAAAGAGGCTTACAAAGATAAAGTTGATTTAGAGGTTGTCGCTTTCCCACAACATGGCCTCTTACGTAGTAAATCCATTTCTTTAGTAAGGGAAGCTTTGCGAAGTGGAGCGTCTCTAGTAGGCGGTGTAGACCCTGCATCGATTGATGAAAATATAGAAAAATCCTTACAAACGGTGATGGAATTAGCGGTAGAAGCTGATGCAAATGTTGATTTGCATATCCATGATCCTGGTCATCTTGGTATTTTTACCTTTAAACGATTAGCTGCATTAACGGAGGAAGCGGGTTGGCATGGCCGAGTGACAATTAGTCATGCCATGGCCTTAGCCGATGTTTCAACTAATGAAGCAAGTGAAGTGGCAGCGTTACTAGCTCATCACGGTATTGACATTACTTCGTCTGTTCCATTGGATCATACCATTCCTATTCCGTTATTAGATCAAAAAGGTGTTCAAATCTCTTTGGGTGAAGATAGTATTACAGATCACTGGTCCCCGTTTGGTATAGGTGACAGCCTAGAAAAACTAGGCACGCTAGCTGAACGCTTTGGCTTAAGTGATGAACGTTCACTTAGTCAAAGTCTAAAGTATATTGCTGGCGGCATAACACCTTTAAACAAGGATGGACAGCCCCAATGGCCGAAAATTGGAGATATGGCGAATGTCGTGTTTGTAGATGCAACTTGCTCAGCAGAAGCAGTTGCAAGAAGAGCAAGAAGAGTGGCGGTGCTCTTTACAGGGAAAATAGTTGCGGGTGAGCTTTAATTTTTGAAGAAGAAAGGATAAATCTGAAATGAATTCTACTTTTTGGTTAACAAATGTACGTCTTGAAACAGATTATCACTTTGAAAACGACACGATTACTAAAACGAACTCGGCTTGTTCTCATCTATTCATTAAAGATGGGAAAATTGCAGAAATAGTTTCTGCTGATAGCCTATTAGATGATGATTATCCAAAAAAAGATATGAAACAGCTATTAGCACTACCTTCATTTATAGAAAAACATTGTCATTTGGATAAAACTCTGTTGAGCGACAAATGGCGGGCAGTTACACCAGTGAATAATATTTTTGAACGTTGTGAAATTGAAAAAGAGGTACTTCCAACCTTACATACAACTACGCAACAACGCGCTGAGAAACTACTTAGTCGTTATGTCCAGTTTGGAGTTACACATGTACGTACGCATGTGGATTTATATCCTGAGGTAGGGTTGAAAAATTTAGAAGAGGTTCAAAAAGCTTTACAAAATTTTGAAGGAAAGTTGTCTTATGAAATCGTTGCCTTTCCTCAACATGGTCTATTACGAACAAAGGCAACCAATTTAATAAGGGAGGCTCTACGTTTTGGGGCAGGATTTGTAGGAGGTGTCGATCCAGCTACTGTGGATGGAGATATTGAGGCTTCCTTACAACAAATGGTGGAACTCGCTGTTGAAGGAAACGCAGGGATTGACTTGCATCTGCATGACCCAGATCAATTGGGTACTTTTACAATGAAGAGATTAGCCCAATTAACAAAGGAAGCTGGTTTACAAGGCAAAGTAGCCATTAGCCATGCCTTTGGGCTAGGAGATGTTTCACACTCTGAGGCAGAAGAAATGGCGGACATCTTACGTGATGCAGGTATTACGATTGTGACGAGTGTCCCCCTGCGTAGAAAGTTTCCACCTGTTGGTTTATTACACAGTAAAGGAGTACCCGTTGCAATTGGGTGTGACAATATCTTTGATGTTTGGTCCCCATTTGGTAACGGAGATTTATTAGAACGAGCTGGTCGTTTGGCAAAAAGCTCAGGTTGGGGAGATGAACGCTCATTAGCCCAAACCCTTCAATTTATTACAGGGGGAAAAATCCCACTCAATCAATCAGGTGAGCAAACATGGCCAAAAGTGGGAGATAGTGCAAATATGGTGTTTGTGGAGGCTTCTTGCTCTGCTGAAGCAATTGCTCGAAGATCTCTACGTAAGGCAACTATATTCAATGGAAACTTTGTCTCTAGTTCGATTTAAAGCATAATTTATTATAAAGAGTGTTTTTTTTTATTGGGTATTATTGCTCTTTTGTTTAATTTGTTCTTTGCTCTACAGTAGTGCTAAAACTAAATCAAAAGAATTCAGTAACTTCTTAGTAAAAGCTTAATCATATCCAACTGTATCCAAGTGTCATTACACAATGAGGATACAGTTTTTCTATGTCTTTCAAAAACAAAGGAATATATTAGAGACTAAGAGAAACAAATGAAATTATAGTCGATTCTTGTTATAATATAGGAAAGATGGCAACTGCTTATCGGGCTTTAACGATTCAGGCTCACGTCTAGATTAGCTTAAATGTGGATTTTTATAAAAAACAACTAAGAAATCCTGTTGAATGATAAATTTTAAGAGCGCAAGTAGTCGTTAGTAAACAGGCGTGAAAAAGCGTTTTTTAGAGAGGTGGATTTCATGACACAACCAATTCTGAACGATGAGCAAAAACTGTGGAATCGCTGGATACATGAGCGTGATCCCGATGCTGGTGATTTACTTATAAAAAAATACATTTCTTTAGTATCTTATCATGTCCAACGTATTGGTGCAGGTCTGCCCAAAAGCGTATCACGAGACGATTTAACGAGCTTAGGGATGGTAGGACTTTTTGATGCATTAAATAAATTTGACATTAACAGAGATTTAAAATTTGATACATATGCTTCGTTTAGAGTAAGAGGAGCCATCATCGATGGTTTACGAAAAGAAGACTGGTTACCACGGTCAGCGCGTGAAAAAGCCAAAAAATTAGATGCACAAATTGAACAACTAGAACAAAAATATATGCGTCATGTAACACCTGAGGAACTTGCGGAGCATATGGAAGTATCTGTTGAAGATGTTTATCAAACTGTGCAAGAGCATTTTTTTTCAAATGTTCTTTCTATTAATGAACAACAGGACCAAGAAGAAACAGATGGCAAGTCATTTGTCATACGAGACGATACAACAAAAACACCTGAGCAAGCTATCATTAAATCAGAATTGTTAGATGATCTTGCGGAAAATATTCAGAAACTCAATGAAAAAGAACAGCTTGTCCTTAGTTTATTTTACACGGAGGAGTTAACCTTGACAGAAATTGGTGAAATGCTTGAACTATCAACCTCTCGTATTTCACAAATTCATTCAAAAGCGCTATTAAAGCTACGAAAGCTATTATCTAGTGAAATGATTAATGCGTAAATATCCTTGAGGGAGAGATTCCAATGAGTTTAAAAGGTGTCGAGTTACAGATTGCTATTCCAAAAACATTTGAAGCAGGAAAAATGGTTGATCAGGCACAGCAGCAAGTATTGGCTCAACAAGCACATGCAAATGAAGCATTAAAAAAAGAAGTAGAGCGCAAACAAAAAATTGTCAACACATCAGAAGGTATGGATGAAATTAGTGAGGATGAAGATGCAGGTGGTGAGTATTTAACAGGGATTCATAAAAAGAAAAAAAAGGATCAACAAGAAAAACAGGCACAACATCCGTTTAAAGGGAATTTCGTGGATTTTAGTGGATAGGAGTTTACAATGACAACCATTCTAATAGCGGTGCTATTCTTTTTACAGCTAATTTCATTTTACTTTCTTATCATTTTAAATACAAAGTTAGCAAAGTTTAAAGATTTGGAAAAGAAGCAAGAACGTTTAATGAGAGAAATGGACGACACCATTAGTGTGTATTTAGCTGAAATGAAAGATGAAAATGACCGTCTTATTAAAGAGCTACAAAGTGTCTCACAGTCGGAAATAGCTGCTAGTAGCTTGCATCAAACGGAACAATATATGACACCTCAGGAGCAGCCAACTTTGCCTGTAGTACACGAGGTGAAAAGTGATAGTTCTCTATCTTTAGAGAAAGATGCACGTATCTATGTACCTAAAAATATTGTCGCAAATGCTTATTCACGTCAGCAACATACAAGCTCGAAAATGGTGAAAACAGCTCCACCTCTAAAAGTGGAGGAGCAAAAAGAAGCTGAAAAATTGCTGACAGTGGAACAACAGGCTCTAGAATTAGCAAAACAGGGAAAATCACCAGAGGAAATAGCTAAACAACTGCAAAAGGGTAAAACAGAAATCGAGCTTTTACTGAAATTCCATCACTAAATTGTTGCGAATCGTTAAAAGCTATGATATAGTTGCAAATGGTGTTATTACTACACACGCATTTTGATGCAGTAAGTGGTGCTCTAAGATTAGGGTAGCTTGTTGTAGATGATAAATGCGGAGGATAAAAACCAAACATATTAGGAGGAAATTCACATGTCAGTAATTTCTATGAAACAATTACTTGAAGCTGGTGTACATTTCGGTCACCAAACTCGTCGTTGGAACCCAAAAATGAAGAAATATATCTTCGTTGAACGTAACGGGATCTACATCATCGACTTACAAAAAACTGTTAAAAAATTAGAGGAAGCTTATGACTTCATGCGTCAAGTTGGTCAAGACGGTGGTAAAGTTCTTTTCGTTGGTACGAAAAAACAAGCACAAGAAGCGATCAAAGATGAAGCTGAACGTTCAGGCAACTACTACATCAACCAACGTTGGTTAGGTGGTACTCTTACAAACTTCGGTACAATTCAAAAACGTGTTGCACGTATGAAACAAATCGAAAAAATGGAAGAAGAAGGAACTTTCGAAGTTCTTCCTAAAAAAGAAGTAATCCAACTTAAAAAAGAACACGAACGTCTAATCAAATTCTTAGGCGGTATCCGTGATATGCACGATCTTCCAGACGTAATGTTCGTGGTTGACCCACGTAAAGAACGTATTGCGGTTGCAGAAGCTCGTAAATTAAACATCCCTCTAGTAGGTATTGTTGATACTAACTGTGATCCAGATGAAATCGACTACGTAATCCCTGCTAATGATGATGCTATTCGCGCTGTTAAACTTTTAACTGCTAAAATGGCTGACGCTTTAATCGAGTCAAAACAAGGTGAAGAAGAAGCTCCAGCTGTAGAAGCTGCTGCTGAGTAATTCACGTTTACAAAAAGGTGATAAGTGGCTCAAAACCCTTATCACCTTTTTTAGAACCTATCATTAAATTATGTTCAACCAATTTGAGGAGGAAACACTAAATGGCAAACATTACTGCACAATTAGTAAAAGAATTACGCGAAAAAACTGGCGCTGGAATGATGGATTGTAAAAAAGCGTTAGTACAAACTGATGGCGACTTAGAAGCTGCAATCGATTTCCTACGTGAAAAAGGTCTTTCTTCAGCTGCTAAAAAAGCTGACCGTATCGCTGCAGAAGGTACAACTTATATTTTAGAACAAGGTAACGAAGCAATCATCCTTGAAGTAAACGCTGAAACTGACTTTGTTGCGAAAAACGATAAATTCCAAGTATTAGTTGCATCTTTAGCTGAGCAATTACTTGCTGCTAAACCTGCATCAGTTGAAGCTGCTTTAGAGCTTGCAAATGCTGAAGGCGTAAAAATTGTAGATCAAATCTCAACTGCTATTGCAACAATTGGAGAAAAAATTACACTTCGTCGTTTCGAAGTTAAAACAAAAACTGATGCAGATGCATTCGGTTCATACTTACACATGGGCGGCCGTATCGGTGTATTAGTAACTTTAGAAGGCTCTACTGATGCAGCAGCTGCTAAAGATGTTGCTATGCACATTGCAGCAATTAACCCAACTTATGTTTCTCGTGATGAAGTTTCTGCTGAGGAAGTTGAACGTGAGCGTAAAGTATTAACTGAACAAGCTCTTAACGAAGGTAAACCAGAAAACATCGTTGCAAAAATGGTTGAAGGCCGTCTTGGTAAATATTTCGAAGATGTTTGCTTACTTGACCAAACTTTCGTTAAAAACTCAGATCAAAAAGTACGTGATTTTGTAGCTTCAACTGGTGGTTCTGTAAACGGCTTTGTACGTTACGCTGTTGGTGAAGGTATCGAAAAACGTGAAGATAACTTTGCAGAAGAAGTAATGAGCCAAGTTAAAGGTAACTAATTTAGCTTGCATTTGATTCTAATCAAATAATATCTAGATTATCTAGACAAAAAAATGGGGAACACAACATAGCGTGTTCCCTATTTTTCCGAAGTGAATGAAAAAATGAAGATAATTTTCTATTCTGCCTTATTCACAACTAGCAATTATTGTTAGATATACTATAATGGAAAAGGGAATAGGGATGTTTTAAATAAAGTCTTACGGAGGTTTACAATGAGTGTACCGCAATATAAACGAGTAGTTATTAAACTAAGTGGTGAAGCGTTAGCTGGAGAAGCGGGCTTCGGTTTATCACCAAAAATAATCAAGTCTGTTGCAGAAGAAGTAAAAGAAGTAGTAGATCTTGATGTAGAAGTTGCTGTTGTTGTAGGTGGCGGTAATATATGGCGGGGGAAAATAGGTAGTGAAATGGGAATGGATCGTGCTGCTGCGGACTACATGGGCATGCTGGCAACCGTAATGAACTCCCTAGCTTTACAAGATGCACTTGAAAAATTAGGCATTGAAACACGTGTTCAATCTTCTATTGTGATGACTCAAGTAGCGGAGCCATACATTCGTCGTAAAGCAGTTAGACATCTTGAAAAAAAGCGTGTCGTTATCTTTGCAGCAGGGACAGGTAATCCGTTCTTCTCTACTGATACGACTGCCGCATTACGAGCAGCAGAAATTGATGCTGATGCTATTTTAATGGCTAAAAACAATGTCGATGGCGTTTATTCAGCGGATCCTAAAGTGGATGAGACAGCCATTAAATATGATACACTCACATACTTAGACGTTATCCAACAAGGCTTACAAGTAATGGATTCAACGGCTTCAACTTTATGTATGGATAACGATATCCCGCTAATTGTTTTCTCAATTACGGAGCCGGGTAACATTAAACGTGCTGTACAAGGCGAAAAAATCGGAACAGTTGTTAGGAGGAATGTATAATGGCTAAACAAGTTTTAGAACAAGCTAAAGAAAAAATGAACAAAACAATCGCAGCTTTCTCACGCGAACTAGCATCTATTCGTGCAGGTCGTGCGAACGCATCTCTATTAGATCGTATTTCGGTTGATTACTATGGAGCAGCAACACCAATTAACCAACTTGCGGGTGTTTCTATACCTGAAGCTCGTTTATTAGTAATTACACCTTACGATAAATCAATTTTAGGTGATATTGAAAAAGCAATTATGAAATCAGATATTGGTATCACACCAACAAATGATGGTTCTGTCATTCGTCTTATGATTCCTGCTTTAACAGAAGAGCGTCGTAAGGATCTAGTAAAACAAGTGAAAAAAGAAGCGGAAGATGCAAAAATTGCTGTACGTAATGTTCGTCGTGATGCAAATGATGATTTGAAAAAACTTGAAAAAGCTGGCGAAATCACAGAAGACGATCTACGTGGCTATGGAGAAGATATTCAAAAGTTAACAGATGAATTCATTGTGAAAGTAGATCAAGTAGCGAAAGATAAAGAAAAAGAAATTTTAGAGGTGTAAATAAACCTTTTACACGTCTATGATGGAACTTTTTGATGAGATGAAGGCGTCCTATACTTAACAGGACGTCTTTTCTCTTTATTATTCATAGCCAAATTGCTTACTCAAATAGAGAGCATGTATGAATGTGAAAAGGTCATTAATGATACAATCATCTTTATTTAACAAACTCATTCTTTAATATGTGTATAGTTCTAAAATAAGCTAGTACATACATAGTCAATTTAGAGGGAAAAAAAAGACAAAAGGCGCTTTTGTTTGTTATGATAGGTTAGTATACGTCCGATTAGTTGTAGTGGGGGAGTTAGCATGTTTAAAAAGCTATTAGGTAAACAAATAAATATGGATACACTATCATTGGAGGAGCGTGTGGCCCTAGCTAAAAGCGAGCCGATTCCTGCCCATGTAGCGATTATTATGGACGGAAATGGACGTTGGGCGAAGAAAAGAGCTATGCCACGTGTGGCTGGTCATCATGAAGGAATGAAGACGGTGCGTAAGGTGACGAGATTTGCATCAGACTTGGGTATTAAAGTCTTAACTGTCTATGCATTTTCCACTGAAAATTGGAAGAGACCAAAACCTGAGGTAGATTTTCTTATGCGGCTACCTGTTGAGTTTTTAGGTTCCTTTTTACCAGAAATGATGGAGCGTAATGTACGTGTCGAAATGATTGGAGACCCATCTTTATTACCTGCCCATACACAAAAAGCGTTGTATGAGGCAATGGAAGAAACGAAGCATAATACAGGGCTTATTTTAAATTTTGCGCTGAATTATGGTAGTCGTTCTGAAATGGTCAATGCCATGAAAATGATGCTTCAAAAAGTGCAGGACGGTCAATTAACGATGCAAGACATAACAGAAGATTGCTTAACATCTCATTTAATGACGGCCCATTTACCTGAACCAGATCTTTTAATTCGTACAAGTGGTGAAGTGCGATTAAGTAACTTTATGCTATGGCAGCTCGCCTATACAGAATTTTGGTTTACAGATACATTGTGGCCAGATTTTAGTGAGGAAAACTTACTCGAAGCGGTGGAAAACTATCAGAAACGTAATCGCCGTTACGGTGGGTTGAAGGGAGAAGAAACAACTTGAAACAAAGAATTATTACCGCAATAATTGCAGCAGCACTTTTTATCCCATTCGTTATTTATGGAAAAGTACCATTTGCCTTACTTGTGCTAGCAATGGCTATTGTCGGTTTTTATGAAATACTTAAGATGAAAGGGATTTCCATCTTATCTGTGCCTGGCTTCTTAGGACTGATCACTTTAATTTTACTGGTTATCCCGAAAGACTGGAGTGAAAGGGTTGTAGAATTAATAGGCTATTCGTCTAATCTAATGGTAGTCTATGGTCTAATGATGCTACTTCTTATTTACGTGGTTTTAGTAAAAAATAAAATTACTTTTGACGAAGTTGGCTTTATTTTATTAGGCACATTTTATGTGGGATTAGGATTCCATTATCTAATTGAAACTAGAAATGTTGGATTAGAGTATGTTGTCTATTGCTTATTAGTTGTTTGGACAACGGATTCAGGTGCCTATTTTGTAGGTAGAAAATTAGGGAAAAATAAGTTATGGCCAGAAATTTCACCTAAGAAAACGATCGAAGGCTTTATAGGTGGAATAGTCATTGCTGTTATTTTTGCAGTAGGTATGCAACTCATTTACCCATTCGCAAATGGTTATATATCACTTGTTTTTGTAACGATTTTTGCCTCAATTATTGGTCAAATGGGCGATTTGGTAGAATCTGCTATTAAACGTCACTTTGATGTAAAAGATTCAGGCAATATTTTACCAGGGCATGGAGGAATTTTAGATCGCTTTGATAGTCTATTATTTGTCGTGCCTCTACTTCATTTTTTACATTTATTTGGTAATTAATTGTATAGGAAAAGACATTTTGCTAAATCATTTGCTTAGATAGAAAAAGGGGACAATTTGTTGTGAAAAAAATTAGTTTATTAGGTGCAACTGGTTCAATTGGTTGGCAAACCTACGATATCTTAAAAGAACAACGTGATGCTTTTCAATTAGTAGCTTTTTCATCAGGAAAGAACCTAGAGAAAACGCGAGAAATGATTGAAACATTAAAGCCCGAATTAGTTTCTGTGCAATTAGAAGAAGACGCACTAACACTAGCTAAAGAGTTTCCAAATATCCAATTTACGTTTGGAGCAAAAGGACTTGTAGAGGTCGCAACACATCCAGATTCGACTGTACTTGTCAATGCTGTGCTTGGAAGTGTAGGCCTTGAATCAACATTAGCAGCCATTCGTATGGGCAAAACGATTGCTATTGCTAATAAAGAAACGCTTGTAACTGCTGGTCATTTAGTGATGGCAGAGGCCAAAAAATACAAAGTAGCCATCTTGCCTGTAGATAGTGAGCACTCTGCCATCTTCCAATCGATGAATGGTGAGAATCCGAAAAATATCGAACGTTTGATTATTACCGCTTCTGGTGGTAGCTTCCGTGATAAAACACGAGAACAATTAAAACACGTGACGGTCGCAGATGCACTGAATCATCCAAACTGGTCTATGGGTGCTAAGATTACGATAGATTCCGCTACAATGATGAATAAGGGATTAGAAGTCATCGAAGCACATGTTTTATTTGATATGCCTTATGATAAAATAGATGTACTTTTGCATAGAGAAAGTATTATTCACTCTCTAGTTGAGTATCATGATACTAGTGTTATTGCTCAGCTAGGTACACCCGATATGCGTGTGCCAATCCAATATGCTTTAAGCTACCCAGACCGTATACCATTACAAAATGGTCAGCGACTAAATTTAGCGCAAATTGGTCAACTACATTTTCAAGAGATGGACTTTGAGCGATACCCTGCTTTGCGTTTAGCGTATGAGGCTGGTCGTATGGGTGGTACGATTCTGACAGCAATGAATGCAGCAAACGAAGCGGCAGTTGCAGCCTTTTTACAAGGGAAAATCACATTCCTTGAAATTGATGAGACGATTGAACGTGTGATGCAGGCACACCAAAACATTGCAGTACCAGATTTACAAACCATATTACATGTGGATAGTGAGACAAGAAAAATAGTGTTAGACATGGTAAAATAACGAAAGCACTGTATCGTTAACTAATCGCTATTAAAGGTGGGGTATTATGCAAACAGCCATTGCATTTATATTAATATTTGGTATGCTCGTCTTCTTCCATGAACTTGGACATTTCTTATTCGCCAAACGTGCAGGTATCTTAGTACGTGAATTTGCGATCGGAATGGGTCCCAAAATTTATGGAAAAACGCATGGTGAAACAATGTATACTATTCGATTATTACCAATCGGGGGATACGTACGTATGGCCGGCGAGGATATGGATGGCACGGAATTACAGCCAGGCTACCGAATAGGGCTTATTGTGAATGAAGATAATGTTGTTAAAAAAATTATTTTCAATCAAAATAATAAGCAGTTACCAGATTTATTATTTTTAGAAGTTGAACGCGCCGATTTAGAGAAGGAGTTATTTGTAGAGGGTTATGATGAAGAAGAACGTCTAGTTCGTTATCAAGTAGCTAGAGACTGTGTACTTGTGGAAAATGTTCGTGAACTTGTCATTGCGCCACACGATCGTCAATTTAATGCAAAGACAGTTGGTCAACGAGCAATGACTATCTTTGCAGGCCCTTTGTTTAACTTTATTCTCGCATTTGTGATTTATTTAGTGATTGGATTGATCCATGGTGTACCAACATACGAGCCAATTATCACAGAAGTAGTAGAGAATGATCCAGCTGCACAGGCAGGGATGCTGGCAGGAGATAGAGTAACAGCTATTAACGGACAAGCAGTTGAAAAATGGCAAGATTTAGCTGCAATCGTTCAAGATCATCCAAACGAAGATATTGCTGTGACAGTTGAACGAAATGGACAATCAGTGAACTTAAATATGACCGTTAAGGAAATCCAGCAGGATGGCGAGAAATATGGTCAAATAGGTGTACGCTATGAAAGTCCCAGAGAATTTAACCCATTAAAGGCAGTTGTTTATGGAGCTCAAGAAACCTATAATATGACAGTGAAAATATTTGAACTATTAGGTATGCTAATTACTGGTAAGTTCACAATAGACGCACTTTCAGGTCCTGTAGGTATTTATAAAGCAACAGAGCAAGTTGCCCAGTATGGTATTATGAACCTAATGAATTGGGCAGCAATGCTAAGTATTAACTTAGGAATTATGAACCTACTTCCATTACCAGCACTTGACGGAGGCCGTTTATTATTCTTTGGCTTTGAAGCTTTACGTGGTAAACCAATTGACCGTCAAAAAGAAGGTATTGTACATTTTGTAGGAATCGTCCTACTCATGATTCTAATGGTGGTTGTTACATGGAACGATATACAAAGATTTTTCTTTTAATTCATTTACAGTTAAATGAAATTTGATTTCCTAGCTTTGAGCGCAATTTCGATGAAACATTGCGCTCAAAGCTAAATTTGTTTATGCTATTGAGAGTATAAACTTATCTATTGAAAAAGGTGGAACACTGAATGAAGCAAAGTAAAACATTTATCCCAACGTTACGTGAAGTACCTGCTGATGCTGAGGTAAAGTCACATAAGCAATTACTACGTGCAGGGTTTATTCGTCAAAATACAAGTGGGGTATACTCGTATTTACCGCTTGCAAAACGTGTGCTAACAAAAATTGAAACAATTATCCGAGAAGAAATGGAAGCTATCAACTCCATTGAGCTACTAATGCCATCTCTACAATCTGCTGAGCTATGGCAGGAATCAGGTCGCTGGGAAAAATACGGACCTGAATTAATGCGCTTAAAAGACCGACATGACCGTGATTTTGCATTAGGGCCAACACATGAAGAAGTCATTACAACTTTAGTCCGTGATGAAATTAAATCATATAAAAAATTACCGCTAACATTGTATCAAATTCAAACCAAATTCCGTGATGAAAAACGTCCTCGCTTTGGCTTACTACGAGGAAGAGAATTTATCATGAAAGATGCTTATTCTTTCCATGCGTCACGTGAAAGTTTAGATGAAACATATGAAGATATGTATCGTGCTTATTCTAATATTTTCTCCCGTCTCGGCTTAAACTACCGTGCTGTTATTGCAGATGCAGGTTCGATTGGCGGTAAAGGAACACATGAATTTATGGTCCTTTCTGAAATTGGGGAAGATACAATTGCGTACTCAGATACTTCTGATTATGCAGCAAATATCGAAATGGCTGAAGTAATTGTTGACTATCAACCATCTGATGAAGCTTTAAAAGATGTAGAAAAAGTAGCAACTCCAGAGCAAAAAACAATTGAAGATGTTTCAGCATTCTTAAAAGTAGAACCTGCTAATGTCATCAAATCTCTAGTTTTTGATGTAGATGGAGAGCTTGTAGTAGTGCTTTCACGTGGGGATCATGAAATTAATGATATCAAATTGAAAAATGCACTTGATGCAGGGTCTGTGGAACTTGCAAGTGAAGCAGCGATTCAAGAATTATTAGGTTGTGGCGTTGGCTCAATTGGTCCAGTGAAATTACCGGTAGACGTAAAAGTAGTAGCAGACCATGCTATTAAATCTATCCGTAATGGTATTGCAGGTGCCAACGAAGATGGATTCCATTTAGTCAATGTTAACCCTGAGCGTGATTTTGCAGTTAATGACTATTTAGATATTCGTTTTATTCAAGAGGGAGATCCTTCTCCTGATGGACAAGGTAACATTAAGTTTGCAGAAGGTATCGAGGTTGGTCATATTTTCAAATTAGGTACTACATACTCTGCTAAAATGAATGGTACTTTCTTAGATGAGCAAGGTAAGGCTCAACCATTTATTATGGGGTGCTATGGTATTGGTGTTTCTCGTATTCTAGCTGCTGTAGCGGAGCACTTCCAAGATGACAATGGCTTTACATGGCCAACACAATTAGCGCCATATGATATTCATGTTGTGCCAGTAAACACAAAAGATGAGGCACAAGTGACATTAGCGGAGGAGCTTTATGGCTTATTAAAATCATACCGTTACGATGTGTTACTAGATGATCGTCCTGAACGAGCGGGTGTAAAATTTGCTGATGCTGATTTAATTGGCTTACCTGTTCGAGTAACTGTTGGTAAAAAAGCAACAGAAGGTATTGTAGAAGTGAAATTCCGTCAAACGGGTGAAACATTTGAATGGAAAAAAGAAGAAGTAATTGATCGTCTGAATGAATTTTTCCGTAAAAATTAATGACGAGCTAAAAATTGGTGATAATTAGAATTTGATGCTTTTAATAGAGGCTTTCGTATAATTTTGATAAGATAGATATAAATAATTCGCGACACTTCTGCGGGACAGTGAGCCAAGCAAGCAACAACAGATGGTAAAATATCTGTTAAACTTGAAGAGCGCCCGCAGTGTGGGAGCGAATTTTTTTCTTGAATTCATCATGCGTTTGAGACGAATTAGAACATGAGGCTAAAGAAATTGCCTCTTTCTGAAAGTAGGTGTCATTAGATTGGAACAGCAACAAGAGGCAAGAATGAGACTTCGAATGCTCTTGCAACAACTAGAGTTAACAGATGATGTATATATGTCATTTTTTGAGGAAGGTGAACTATCACGCCTGACAGTTCATAAAAAGGATAGACTTTGGCATTTCACAATTAAGTTAAAGGATATATTACCGTTTCCGTTATATCAGCTTTTCCGTACGCATTTGACAGAGAAATTTTCAGCGATAGCACAAGTTAATACGACATTTGAAACATTAGAAAAAAATGTCACAGAGGAACTGGTACAAGCGTACTGGCTAAATGTTGTGGAACAAATTGATGAGATGGCTCCAACGCTTAAAAATTGTCTCATCACTCAAATACCAACATGGAACGGCCAAAAAATGACTTTATCCTGTATGCAGGAAATGGAATTTATGATGCTCAAAACGAAGTATGCGGACAAACTAGCAGAAAGCTATGGTCAATTTGGTTTCCCTCGTATGGCAATCGACTTTGTGCTACAAGAAGAAACGGAAGAAATGATAGCTGCACAGGAAGCATTTATGGAGCAGAAACGTCTGGAAGAAGTGGCTCTGGCACAGCAAGCGATGCAAGATTTCCAAAAGCGTGAGCAAGAGAAGAAAGACAATCCGGCACTGGCCAACCTTGGCGACCGTCCATTCCAACTTGGGATGCATATTAAAGATGATGAAATCATGGAAATTAAACGGATTGTTGAAGAAGAACGCCGTGTTATTATTGAAGGATTTGTCTTTGATACGGAAATAAAAGAATTAAAAAGTGGACGCTCCTTATTACAAATCAAAATTACCGACTATACAGATTCCATCATTGTTAAAATGTTTTCTCGTGACAATGATGATGCTGAATTAATGCAACATCTGAAAAAGGGCATGTGGGTTAAAGTTCGAGGCTCTGTGCAAACTGATACGTTTATTCGTGATTTAATCGTTATGGCGAATGATATTAATGAAATCAAAAAAGAAACACGACAAGATTTAGCACCAGAGGGTGAAAAGCGTGTTGAGTTACATTTGCATACACCAATGAGCCAAATGGACGCTGTTACACCTGTTGATCGGCTTGTTGCTCAAGCTGCAAAGTGGGGGCATCCAGCAATAGCTATTACAGATCATGCGGTGGTACAATCATTCCCTGAAGCATATGCAGCGGGCAAAAAACATGGCATTAAGATTATTTATGGTCTGGAGGCAAATTTAGTTGATGATGGTGTACCAATTGCCTATGCTCCAGAGCATCGTTTATTGGCAGACACAACGTATGTTGTTTTTGACGTAGAAACGACAGGGCTATCAACTGCATATGATACCATTATTGAATTGGCAGCAGTTAAAATTAAAGATGGACAAGTTATTGATAAATATGAAAGTTTTGCAAATCCACATCATCCACTTTCGGCTACTACCATTGAATTAACAGGTATTACGGATGATATGGTTCGAAATGCACCAGAGGTAGAGCAGGTCATTAAAGAATTTCATGCCTTTATTGGAGATGCAATCGTTGTCGCTCATAACGCATCATTTGATATTGGCTTCCTATATACAGGCTATAAAAAATTTGGTCTTGAAGACACAGTCCATCCTGTCATTGATACATTAGAGCTAGCAAGATTGCTTTATCCTACAATGAAAAACCATCGCTTGAATACACTGTGTAAAAAATTCAATATTGAATTAACACAGCATCACCGAGCAATTTATGATACAGAGGCGACAGGATTTCTACTCCTGCAGCTATTAAAGGATGCTGATGAGCTAGCTATTAAATACCATGATGACTTCAATAAGCATATTGGTGGTGGGGATGCCTATAAAAAAGGTAGACCTATGCATTGTACAATTTTAGCAGTTGATAATGCAGGCTTAAAAAACTTATTTAAAATCGTCTCCCACTCTCATACAAAAACATTCTATCGTGTTCCTCGGGTGACACGTGCTGTGCTTGAACAATATCGTGAGGGTTTATTAGTTGGATCAGGTTGCAGTAATGGTGAAGTATTCGAAACAATGATGAATAAGTCTCCAGAGGAAGCAGAGAAAGTCGCTCGTTTTTATGATTATATTGAGGTGCAACCGAAGGCTGTATATGCACCATTAATCGAACGCAATGTTGTACGTGATGAATGGACATTAGAAGATATTATCCGTAAACTTGTTAAACTCGGGAAGAAGCTAGATAAACCTGTTGTTGCAACTGGAAATGTTCATTATTTAGATCCGACAGATGGGATGTTTAGGCAAATACTTATTGGTTCACAAGGTGGAGCAAATATTTTAAATCGTTCTAAGCTACCAGAAGTCCATTTTAGAACAACTGATGAAATGCTGAAAGAATTTGATTTTTTAGGACCGGATCTTGCAAAAGAAGTGGTTGTGACGAATGCTCAAAAAGTAGCAGCAAGTATTGGGGACGTTAAACCGATTAAGGATGACCTATATACACCAAAAATTGAGGGCTCTGATGATGAAGTAACCAATTTAACTTATGAGATGGCCCATCGTATTTATGGTGAGGAGTTACCGGAAATTGTGAAAGCTCGAATTGAAAAAGAGTTAAAATCGATTTTGGGACACGGTTTTGGTGTTATTTATTTAATTTCTGCCAAGCTAGTGAAAAAATCATTAGCTGATGGCTATTTAGTAGGGTCACGTGGTTCGGTGGGTTCCTCATTAGTAGCCACTTTTATGGAAATCACAGAGGTTAACCCATTACCGCCTCACTATATTTGTCCTAGTTGTAAACATTCCGAGTTTTTCGATGATGGATCTGTCAGCTCAGGCTTCGATTTACCAAATAAAGACTGTACGGAATGTGGAACACCTTATAAAAAAGATGGACAAGACATACCATTTGAAACCTTCCTTGGATTCAAAGGTGATAAGGTACCAGATATCGATTTAAATTTTTCGGGTGAATATCAGCCTCAAGCGCACAACTATACAAAGGTGCTATTTGGTGAGGATTATGTATTCCGTGCTGGAACAATCGGTACAGTTGCGGAGAAAACAGCATATGGCTATGTGAAAGGCTATGCAAATGACCATAATTTACATTTTCGTGGAGCAGAAGTTGATCGTTTAGTTCAAGGCTGTACAGGAGTAAAACGTACAACTGGGCAACACCCTGGAGGAATTATTGTTGTTCCAGATTATATGGACATTTATGATTTTTCTCCAGTGCAATTCCCTGCAGATGCGCAGGATGCAGAATGGCGTACAACCCATTTTGATTTCCACTCTATTCATGACAATATTTTAAAGCTAGATATACTTGGACACGATGATCCAACGGTGATCAGAATGTTACAGGATTTATCGGGAATCGATCCTAAAACAATTCCGACCGATGATCCTGTCGTCATGAAAATTTTTAGTTCTCCTGAATCTTTAGGTGTTACAGAAAAGCAAATTGGCTGTAAGACAGGGACACTAGGTATACCAGAATTCGGTACGCGTTTTGTACGTCAAATGCTAGAAGATACGAAGCCTTCGACATTCTCGGAGCTTGTACAAATTTCTGGACTTTCCCATGGAACAGACGTATGGCTAGGGAATGCACAAGAATTAATTCAAAACGGTACATGTGTGCTAAAAGAAGTAATTGGTTGTCGTGATGACATTATGGTGTATTTAATTTATCAAGGTCTAGAGCCGTCACTAGCCTTCAAAATTATGGAATCTGTTCGTAAAGGGAAGGGATTATCAGAAGAATTTGAAGCCGAGATGCTCGCCAATAAAGTACCAGGTTGGTATATTGAATCTTGTAAAAAGATAAAATACATGTTCCCGAAAGCCCATGCCGCAGCATACGTGCTAATGGCAGTACGAATTGCCTGGTTCAAGGTACATTTTCCAATCCTTTATTATGCAGCGTATTTCACAGTTCGAGCAGATGATTTTGATTTAATTGCAATGGTGCAAGGATCGCAAATGATTCGAGCACGGATTGATGAAATCAATATGAAAGGCTTAGATGCATCCACTAAAGAGAAAAACTTATTAACGGTGCTGGAGCTTGCATTGGAAATGTGTGAGCGAGGTATGAGTTTCCAAAAGGTTGACCTATATCGTTCCCAAGCTAGTGAGTTTGTCATTGATGGCTATTCACTAATCCCTCCTTTCGATGCAATTCCGGGTCTTGGAACCAACGTGGCGAAAACGATCGTAGCTGCTCGTGAAGAGGGAGAGTTTTTATCCAAGGAAGATTTACAGCAACGTGGTCGTGTTTCCAAAACGCTTATCGAATACATGGACCAGCTTGGTTGTTTAGAAGGCATGCCTGATGCTAATCAGTTATCGCTATTCTAGTATTACAATTGTTTTGCATGGAAAGGTCACAATGTAAATTCAAATTCCTGACACAATATGGTTATCTATAATGAAGGAAATTTGCATTGTGTCGAGAACTGTGCTATTCTAATGGTAATAATTTGTTGATATTTTTCCAGCAAAAGAGTGGGGCATACCCGCTCTTTTCTGTTGTTTAACCGTAGCAAAACAAATTTTGACTAACAGCAGGTAAGACCGTAAAATTTCACCAAAGCAACTGGTGGAATTTCTGTTTTATTATGGTTCATTACTGCGTTAACCTGATAGTGATGAACAATTCATACGCTAGAATTTGATAAATACAGGAGGAAATAATGAGCAAAGTACCATCTTTAATTGAAGAGCTCGCTAAACCAATTGTGGATGAGTTAAATCTTGAGCTAGTGGATATTGAGTTCGTAAAAGAAGGACGAAACTGGTTTTTACGTGTCTATGTTGATACACCTGAGGGTGGAATTGACATAGATCAATGTGCTCAAGTGAGTGAACGACTAAGCTTGTTATTGGATGAAAAAGATCCAATTACACAAAACTATTATTTAGAAGTTTCTTCGCCTGGAGCGGAACGTCCATTAAAAAAAGATACGGATTTTGTCAAAGCAGTTGGCAAGTTTATTTATGTAAAAACCTATGAGCCCATCAAGGACATGAAGGAATTCCAAGGCTACTTAACGTCATACGATGAACATACATTAGTGATGGAAGTGCGTATTAAAACACGTAAAATAACAGTAACAATTGAACAAGAAAAAATCGCATTGGCACGACTTGCCATCGATTTTTCTGCATAAAGCATATTTAGGAGTGAAAACAAAATGAGTAGTGATTTGTTAGATGCGCTGAATGCGCTAGAAGAACAAAAAGGAATTTCAAGAGATGTGTTAATCGAAGCCATTGAAGCGGCATTAGTTACAGCTTACAAACGCAACTTTAACCAAGCACAAAATGTTCGAGTAGACTTAAATTTAGATAAGGGCTCAATTCGTGTATTTTCACGTAAAGATGTTGTGGAAGAGGTAGAAGATGATCGTTTGCAAATTTCTTTAGAAGATGCAAAAGTCATTAATCCAGCCTATCAGCTAGAGGATATCGTGGAGCAGGAAGTAACACCACGTAACTTTGGACGCATTGCTGCACAAACAGCAAAGCAAGTAGTTACACAACGCGTACGTGAAGCGGAACGAGGTTTAATTTATGAGCAGTACGTAGACCGTGAAGATGATATCGTAACTGGCGTTGTTGAACGTTTAGATGCTCGTAATATCTATGTAGGTTTAGGGAAAGTAGAAGCGGCATTGCCTGTTAATGAACAAATCCAAGGTGAATCTTATCATCCACATGATCGTATTAAAGTGTATATTACAAAAGTGGAACGTACAACTCGTGGACCTCAAGTGATTGTGTCTCGTACACATCCTGGTTTATTACGTCGATTATTTGAGATGGAAGTACCTGAAATTTATGAGGGTATTGTAGAGATTAAATCAATTGCACGTGAAGCTGGAGATCGCTCTAAAATTTCTGTTTTCGCTCATAATGAGGAAGTGGATCCAGTTGGTTCATGTGTTGGGGCAAAGGGAGCTCGTGTACAAACAATTGTCAATGAACTAAATGGTGAAAAAATTGATATCGTAGAATGGTCTGAAGACCCAGTTGTATTTGTAGCTAATGCATTAAGCCCATCAAAAGTATTAGATGTACAAGTGAATGAAGAAGAAAAGTCGACAACAGTCGTTGTACCAGACTATCAATTATCTCTAGCTATCGGTAAACGTGGGCAAAATGCTCGTCTAGCAGCGAAGCTTACTGGCTGGAAAATTGATATTAAGAGTGAGACTGATGCCCGTGAATTAGGTATTTATCCTTCGGCTACAAGCACTTTCATCCCTGCTCATGATGAAGAAAGTGATTTTGATGATGTAGCAGTTGACTTATATCAAGACGACGAAGAATAAGTAAGAAAGCCCGTGTGACAAGTTAGCTGACAGTATTCAGTGGGCCCCCTACGCCGACTGAATACTGTCAGAGCGTCAAGTAGAGCATGACTTGTCCACCTCTTACGACAAGCTTCAGAGAGGAATGGTGATTCTTATGGCTGTAAACAAAAAAGTACCTCTTCGTAAATGTGTAGCAACTGGAGAAATGCTACCAAAGAAAGAGATGATACGTGTTGTTCGTTCGAAAGAGGGCGAAGTAAGTGTAGATGTCTCCGGGAAAAAGCCTGGGCGTGGTGCCTATGTCTCTAAATCAGAGCAGGCAGTTGACCTCGCGCGTAAGAAAAATGTATTAGGGCACCAACTTGATGTGAAAATTCCTGAAGAAATATACGAGGAACTTATTTTGCTGATTCGTAGGGAGTCAATTTTATGATAAATCAAGCAATATTTAATTTGCTTGGAATCGCAGCAAGAGCACGTAAGGTGATTTCAGGAGAAGAGTTAGTAGTAAAGGAAGTCCGCAATGGCAATGCTAAACTAGTACTGCTTGCAAACGATGCTTCTAAAAACTCTAGTAAAAAAATTCAAGATAAGTGCACGTACTACAACGTTGAGTATCATGTAATTGGAGATCGATATGATCTAGGACATGCTACAGGTAAGGAGGCCCGTGTGGCTTTAGCTATTACCGATAAAGGTTTTGCAAGTAAATTGTCTAGTCTACTCAACGAAAACTAATCGGGGGTGAGCAGATGACCAAAATCAGAGTTCATGAATATGCGAAGCAAGTGAATAAAACGAGTAAAGAGGTTATTGAAGCACTAAGTAAATTAAATGTGAGTGTAACAAACCATATGTCTATGTTGGAAAAAGACGCTGTGGCAAAGTTAAATCAAACATTTAAAGCAACACCTGAGAAAAATGTAGCAAAACAATCAACTCAAAACATGGCACAAAAACCTCAATCAAATGGCCAGCAAAAACCACAGCATTCGGTGAAAAAGCAAGAAGGACAAAGGCAGCAATCTGCTACTTCTAAGCCAAAAGTAAACAATCAGCAACATGCACAGCAAAACTCAAATTCGTCTAACGAAAAATCTAAGAATACAAAAGGTAATCAAAATAGAAATATGACACAAAATAATAATAATAACAATAATAATCGTAGAGGTGGCGGTGGTTACAACCAACGTCCAAAACCAGGGATTCATGGAGGCAAACGTCGCCATCCAAAAACGCATCAACCATCAATTCCAGTGAAACAAAAGGAACTTCCAGAAAAAATTACTTTTGTTGAATCATTATCAGTTGCAGAATTAGCAAAAAAATTACACCGTGAGCCATCTGAAATCATTAAAAAATTATTCATGCTTGGCGTAATGGCAACAATTAACCAAGAATTAGATAAGGATGCAATTGAATTAATTTGCGCAGACTACGGTGTAGAAGTGGAAGAAGAAATTCGTGTAGATATTACGGATTTAGAAACACACTTCGAGCAAACAGAAGAAGTAAACGAGGCAGATTTATCAGAACGTCCGCCAGTTGTAACAATTATGGGTCACGTTGACCATGGTAAAACAACTTTATTAGACTCTATTCGCCATACAAAAGTAACAGCAGGAGAAGCTGGTGGTATTACACAACATATTGGTGCATACCAAGTTACAGAAGGCGACAAGAAAATTACATTCCTTGATACACCAGGACATGCGGCTTTCACAACAATGCGTGCGCGTGGTGCAAAAGTAACGGATTTAACAATTTTAGTTGTAGCTGCTGATGATGGTGTTATGCCACAAACAGTAGAAGCGATCAATCATGCCAAGGCTGCTGAAGTACCAATAATTGTGGCTGTGAATAAAATGGATAAAC
Source organism: Lysinibacillus sp. AR18-8 (assembly GCF_001705465.1). Taxonomy (NCBI): domain Bacteria; kingdom Bacillati; phylum Bacillota; class Bacilli; order Caryophanales; family Bacillaceae; genus Lysinibacillus; species Lysinibacillus sp. AR18-8. Next base: position 5,328 of record NZ_MDGU01000019.1, on the reverse strand, counting down.
CATCGGCAAATCCAGATCGTGTGATGCAAGAATTAACAGAACATGGCTTAGTTCCTGAAGCATGGGGTGGAGATACAATTTTCGTTCCAATTTCAGCTTTAAAAGGTGAAGGCATTGATACATTGTTAGAGATGATTTTACTTGTAGCTGAAGTAGGCGAGCTTAAAGCAAATCCAGAACGTTTAGCACTTGGAACAGTAATCGAAGCTCAGCTTGATAAAGGTCGTGGCTCTGTTGCTACACTTTTAGTACAAGATGGAACATTAAAAGTAGGTGACCCAATCGTTGTAGGTCATACGTATGGTCGTGTACGTGCGATGGTAAATGACAAAGGTCGTCGAGTAAAAGAAGCTGGCCCATCAACTCCAGTTGAAATTACAGGTTTAAATGATGTACCTCAAGCAGGTGACCGTTTCGTTGTCTTTGAAGACGAGAAAACAGCACGTCAAGTTGGAGAAACAAGAGCAATGTCAGCGATTCAAGCACAACGTTCAGAAAAACAACGTGTAACGCTTGATAACTTATTTGAACAAATGAGCCAAGGCGAAATGAAAGAGCTCAACTTAATTGTGAAAGCTGACGTTCAAGGTACTGTTGAAGCTATGGCAGCCTCCCTAATGAAAATTGATGTGGAAGGCGTAAATGTGAAAATTATTCATACAGGTGCTGGAGCTATTACCGAATCTGATATTTCTCTTGCAGCAGCTTCTAATGCCATCGTTATTGGATTTAATGTACGTCCGGATGTTAACGCAAAACGTGCAGCAGAAGAAGAGGGTGTAGATATTCGCTTACACCGCATTATCTATAAAGTAATTGAAGAAATTGAACAAGCAATGAAAGGTATGCTTGATCCTGAATTTGAAGAAAAAATTATTGGTCAAGCAGAAGTTCGTCAAACAATTAAAGTATCAAAAGTTGGTACAATTGCTGGTTCATATGTAACAGAAGGAAAGGTAACACGTGATTCAGGTGTACGTGTGATCCGTGATAACGTCGTTATTTTTGAAGGTGAGCTAGATACGCTTAAACGCTTCAAAGATGAAGTAAAAGAAGTGGCAAAAGGATACGAATGTGGTATTACGATTACAAACTTCAATGATATTAAAGAAGGCGACATTATTGAAGCCTATATTATGGAAGAGGTTAAACGCGCCTAATGATCGTGTATGCAGAGGTTGAATTTATCATTCAAACTGCCCATTCGTTAAAGGAAAAGCGTGCTGTCTTACAGCGTATGATTACCCGCACAAAGCAGAAATTTAACGTTTCTATTGCGGAAATTGACCATCAAAATGTATGGCAGCGTACGAAATTAGCACTTGTTGCTGTTTCTTCGTCCAAAGAAGCAGCTGAACGAGAAATTAATCACGCGCTCCACTATTTAGAGTCAAATCCGTCATGGGAACAGCTTAATGTGTGGCGAGATTATTTATAAGTAGTAGTAGATAGTTGTCTAGCTTACGAAGGCATGGAACATACAACTATCTGTACATCGAAATAGAGGTGACAAATTATGTCTCTACGTTCAAACCGTGTTGCCGAGCAAATGAAAAAGGAGCTTGGTGATATTCTTGGCCGTAAAATAAAAGATCCGCGTGTTGGTTTTGTGACTGTTACAGGTGTTGAAGTAACGGGTGATTTACAGCAAGCGACAATTTATATTACATCTTTAGGCAACGAACGTGAACGAGAGGAAACGCTTAAAGCTTTAGTAAAAGCTTCGGGCTTCATTCGCTCTGAAATCGGATCACGCATTCGTTTACGACGTACACCAGAATTAATCTTTGAATTTGATTCATCGATTGAATATGGGAACCGTATTGATTCATTGTTAAGAGATTTACACAAAGAATAAGCTAAAAAAGTCTGCCACATGCATGTTTATGCAGGCAGACTTTTTAGCTTCATGGAAAAAGTTATATTGCCAATGAATAAATAAATGATAGAGTAAGCAGTTTGGGAGGAGCTATATGAACGGTATTTTACCGCTTTGGAAAGAAAGAGGCATGACAAGCCATGATTGTGTCTTTAAATTACGCAAAATTTTGCGGACAAAAAAAGTTGGGCATACAGGTACACTGGATCCAGGTGTTGAGGGCGTACTACCAATTTGTATTGGCCAAGCAACTCGAATAGCAGAATATTTAACTGACGCAGGGAAAACCTATGAAGCAATCATTTCAATCGGTCGTACCACGACAACCGAGGATGCAGAAGGTGAAACCGTTGAAGAAGATCTTACGATAAAAAAATTTTCTCGTGAACAGTTGTTAGAGGTTTTAGCTTCATTGACTGGAGTTATTGAACAAACACCACCCATGTTTTCAGCAGTAAAAGTTAATGGGAAGCGCCTCTATGAATATGCGCGAAAAGGTGAAAGTGTTGAAAGACCAACTCGCCAAGTAACAATTTATAATTTAGAGCTACTTGATGAGCTAGCACATTATGAGGGACAAGAAATCACATTTCCAGTACGTATCGCATGTAGTAAAGGGACATATATTCGAACATTAGCTGTGCAAATTGGTGAGGCGCTTGGCTATCCAGCACATATGAAGGAGCTTGTACGAACTGCTTCTGGTACTTTTACACAGGATAACTGTTTTACGTTAGCACAGGTTGCTGAGCTAATGGAGACTGAGCAAGTAGCTTCCTGCATTTTACCTGTCGAGTATGCATTAGCAGACTATCCATATATTGAGATTACAAATGCCAATGAAAAAGAAATTTTCAATGGACAAGTGCTTCCAGCAGATGCATTATTAAATAGTCATGATAAAATTGTGTATGGAATCAATGGAAAGGCAGTTGCGGTTTATCAAGCTCACCCAACAAAGGATGGTTTGATGAAGCCACATAAGATGTTTCCGACGATAGAGTAGGAGGATTTTTCAATGGAGGTCATTCATTTAAAATACCCACATCAATTACAGCAACGAGAAAGCATGCAGCCGTATTCATTAGCTCTTGGCTTTTTCGATGGTGTACATAGAGGGCATCAAGCAGTTATCAAGGCAGCTAAGGAAGAGGGCAACAAGCGACAAATTCCAACTGCAGTGATGACATTCGATCCACATCCTTCATTAGTCCTTGGTGGACGTAACGAAAAGGTTTTTTATATTACACTCTTACAACAGAAATTACAGCTGTTTGAAGAACAGGGTGTGGATACGGTATTCGTTGTCCACTTCACTTCAGATTTTGCCAAACTTTCACCAGCGGCATTTATTGATACATTTATCCGTGGGTTAAATATTCAGCATGTGACAGCTGGCTTCGATTATTCGTTTGGAGCATTTGGTAAGGGAACAATGGAAGATATGCGTTTATTAAGTAATGGTGATTATGGCGTTACAATTGTTGAGAAGAAAACAGATGATGTTGAGAAAATCAGCTCTACCCGTATACGCAAGCTATTACAAGAAGGCGATATGGAAGAAGCAACAGTTTTATTAGGGAGACCGTTTGAAATCAATGGGATTGTTGTCCATGGTGATAAACGTGGTCGTACTATTGGTTTCCCTACTGCAAATGTCCAAGCATTAGAAGGAACGTTTATTCCAGCTAGTGGTGTTTATGCTGTTCGTCTGCTTGTACAAAATAACTGGTATGATGGTGTTTGCAACGTGGGCTATAAGCCAACTTTCAAAGATCCAAATGATAAGCAATTATCGATTGAAGTCCATATTTTAAACTTTGATAAAAATATCTACGGTGAAGAAGTACATGTGGCATGGTATAAACGTATACGAAGTGAACGGAAATTCGATGGTATTGAGGCCTTGAAAACACAAATTGAAAAGGATAAACAAGAAGCAATCCGTTACTTTAACCAGCTATAAGAAGTACTTCATTACTGTAGTCACATTAGCCAAGTCGACGTTTTACTTGCTTGACTATGTGATTTATGGTAATATTCATAAGTGCATAAATGCTTAACCTTAGCTCGGTATATCGATGACTCCAACGTTTACTGTGCTAATGGGGATTAATTATAATTTAGGAGGTCCATACAAATGGCTATTACAAAAGAACGTAAAAACGAAATTATCGCTGAGTACCGTACTCACGAAAGTGACACTGGTTCACCAGAAGTACAAGTTGCAGTATTAACAGAGGAAATCAATGCTCTAAATACTCACTTACGTACTCACAAAAAAGATTTCCACTCTGAGCGTGGTCTTCTTAAAATGGTAGGTCGTCGTCGTCACTTATTAAAATACCTTCGTGAAACAGACGTACAACGTTACCGTGAATTAATCAACCGTTTAGGCTTACGTCGCTAATTAATAGCAAAAGTAATCCTATATTAGACTGTAGACAAACTGATGTTTGTCTACAGTCTTTTTTTTGAGATAATCTTGTTAATTTTGTTCAACAATAAGCCATAACTTTTTTACACTACGATGAACGATAGATAAAAATGATTTGATACTTGATAAAAGGGTGATATATTCTAATCACATTTCACAGCCCATTTATAGTCATTGCGTTCATCATTTGCAAGTGTAATTGAAGTAGATAAATTGAAGGCTAGATTGCTATTATATTTCATGAAATACAATCCAGCAAATTATAGGATAGAGGCTCAAAATTGGTACATAAGCGTCAATCATACAATCTAAATGCTATCATTGAATACTAGTAAACGATGGCTATGGGTTAGAAAACTTTCTATGTTAATAGTTGGTGAAATGTAAACTAAATCATTTAGAAGGGTGAGTAGGATGTTTAACCAATTATTAAGAGAGAATAATATTGTTGCAGGTATTTTAACAGTTATTCGTGTTTATTTAGGCTGGCATTGGCTTACAGCAGGTTGGGGAAAATTGTTTAATGGCTTTGATGCATCTGGCTTTTTAGCCAATGCTATTGCAAATCCAGTGACAAGTGGAGAAGAGCTCGCCTACCCACTGTATGTAAAGTTTATTGAATCATTTGCTTTGCCAAATGCTGAGCTAATTAATATTCTTGTGCCTTGGGGAGAATTTTTAGTAGGGCTAGGATTAATTCTGGGATGCTTAACGACATATGCTGCATTTTTCGGTATGGTCATGAATTTTGCCTTCCTAATGGCAGGTACTATATCTAGCAATCCTTGGGATATTTTACTTGCAATCTTTATAGCCGTTGCTGGTTACAATGCTGGGAAATTCGGGCTTGACCGCTTCATTATGCCAATCATAGGTGAAAAGATGGCGAGAAATAAGAAAAAAGAAGTTGTTCAACCTGTTAAAATTACATAATAAACTTTTTACATATCTTATATTAGGAGACTACTCATTAGTCTGAATATACCCCGCCCATTTGAACTGCTCCCCAAAT
>NZ_MDGU01000018.1:0-1565 GCF_001705465.1 Lysinibacillus sp. AR18-8 | reverse complement strand
AGATGTGTATAAGAGACAGTAGATTAAGTCCATATAATTGTGTAAAAAGAAAAGGGGTCATTTTCTCTCCTCTTGGTTAGAATGTTTTCAACCACGAACACATTTTAAGAGAGGTAGATTAAAAATGACCCAATTACAGTTTAACCTAGACATGGATCTTTTAAAAGATTCCGTTATGAATTCCACTATTGATGCTGTTGTAAAGTCAGCTATTATTTTAGTCTTAAATGAATTTATGGAAAAAGAAAGAGATGCCTTCCTTCATGCATCTGCCTATGAACGTTCTAATGAGCGTCGTGATTACCGTAACGGGTACTATGAACGTGAACTGACTATGAGTATTGGTAAGATAAAACTAAAAGTTCCTAGAACGCGTCATGGTGAATTTTCTCCTACTGTTTTTGACAAGTATGCACGTTGTGATCAGGCATTTGTTCTTTCTATGCTGGAGATGGTTATTAATGGCGTCTCTACACGAAAAGTCACACATATTGTAGAACAACTTTGCGGAGAATCCGTTTCTAAATCTTTTGTTTCTTCACTCACACAGAAACTGGATCCAATCGTGAACGAATGGGCAAATCGTCCATTAAACACCATGTATTATCCTTTTGTTTTTGTAGATGCCATGTACATAAAAGTACGTGAACATCAACGTGTCGTATCAAAAGCTGTTTATATCGCTACGGCCATTACGGAAGAAAATAAACGCGAAATTATCGGTTTAAGTGTGGATCATGTTGAAAGTTTTGATAGTTGGAGCTCTTTTTTTAAACAACTCAAATCACGTGGACTTCAATCACCTCAACTAGTGATTTCAGATGCTCATCAAGGGCTTCAAAAAGCGATACAGCGTGAGTTTATCGGCACTGCTTGGCAAAGATGTAATGTGCATTTTAAACGAAATATTATCGAGAAGCTTCCTAAAAAAGACTCCGTTGATATCCGAATGATGATGAAGCGCATTTTTGAAGCAGTAACCCTTGAAGATATTCGAAAGTTTAAGGATGAATTAATGGACCAATTTGGAAATAATCCAAAGTACGAAAAAGCTCTTACTATCTTAGATGAAGGTTTCGAAGATACCATCCAATACATGAATTATCCAGCAGATATACGCTGTCATATTCGAAGTACAAATTCACTTGAACGATTAAATCAAGAAGTGCGTAGAAGAGAAAAGGTCATACGAATCTTTCCAAATACGCAGTCTGCCTTTCGATTGGTAGGTGCTATTTTAATGCAGTATCAAGAAACGATTTACTCAAAGAAAAAAGGTTTAACCAAATAGAACAAGTTTTTTTCAACGTATCTTCCATTCATGGAGTATTCCACAAGCAGTAAAGGCTATCAAAGTGAAAAGAGCCTTTGACAGCCTTTACTGCCTGTGGAGATATAAACCCATGGAAGTTACGGGCAAAAAAATGGTAGTGCTGTTAATTGATAAACAAAATTTGGCTACACCAATCAAGCGCTATGAATAAACGCTAGGTTGAAAACTTCTGTATAGAATTTTACACAATAATTAGGACTTGACTCCAAAGGTCTGTCTCTTATACACATCT
>NZ_MDGU01000017.1:0-108878 GCF_001705465.1 Lysinibacillus sp. AR18-8 | reverse complement strand
CAATTATATGGACTTAATCTGGATAGGTTCTGAAGTAGCGGTTAGAACGTGAAAAGTAGCGGATACAACGTAAAAAATGAGGGATAGAGCGGACAAAGTGAGGGATAGGTTTTGAAGTAGCGGTTAGAACGTGAAAAGTAGCGGATACAACGTGAAAAATGGTGGATAGAGCAGACAAAGTGGGGGATAGGTTTGAAGTAGCGGTTAGAATACAAGTAAAGGAGACAAAATAAAAACATCTGCCTCCTTTGAGAGACAGATGCTTTAACAACATGTTAGGCTTGTTCTTTTTTTAGCAAGTCGCGAATTTCTTTGAGAAGCTCTTCTTTGGCATCGAGTTCAGGTGCTGGTTCTTCCACGACTGCTTCTTCTTTTTTACGTGTGAGCTTTGTCATAATTCGTAAGGCCATAAAAATGGCAAATGCTATGATTAAAAAATCAATGATGGATTGTAGAAATACACCAAAATTGATTTGGGCTTCACCTGAGCCAAAAACAAAACTCTTTGTTAAATCAATACCACCTGTTAAAACACCGACTAATGGCATGATGATATTTTCAACTAAGGAGGTAACAATTTTACCGAAAGCACCACCAATGACTACTGCTACTGCTAGATCGACAATATTGCCTTTCATCGCAAATTCTTTAAAGTCTTTCCACAAAATAAATTCCTCCCTATTATTATCCAATAAACGAATCAATCTGTATTTTACTATATTTTTAGCAAACCTTTCAACTGCTTTCATGGTGGAAATGATGTACTTTCATAGATGTGGAAGACTTCATTCTTTCAAAATGAAAAGATATACTGCACATTACGGAAAATTTGGTAATATAGAAAAAGAATACTAGATTAGGTGTGACGTATGGCAAAGAAAAAGAATAACAAACCTCTGTTATCACCCGCGACAAAATTGGGTATGATAGCATTATTGATTCCAATTGCAATTACCGTGTATGTTCTCACATTTTTTGCTTGGAAGGAGCTTCAAACATTACCGATATTCGAAAAGCTTGTCCAGCAAAAGGCAATTGAGGAGATTCAACAGCATTTCGATATGAAAATTCCTGAGCAATACATTCCCGTTTATGTAGCTGCAGAAGAAAAATATGGTGTACCCTGGACATTACTTGCTGCGCATCATCGTATTGAAACACGGTTTTCTACGGTAAAATCAATGGTATCCTCTGCTGGGGCGGAGGGGCATATGCAATTCATGCCCTGTACATTCGTTGGCTGGCAGCATCCGACATGCTCAGGTTTGGGAAAAGGAAGCATCACAAAAACTGAATTGATGAGTCCTGAGACGATTGCTAAATATGGAGGATATGGCGTTGACGCAAATGGGGATGGAATAGCTGATCCCTATGATATTGAGGATGCAGTATTTAGTGCTGCGAATTACTTATCCAAATACGGTGCTGCGACAGGGAATATTAAGAAAGCTGTTTACCAATACAACCATAGCGAGAAATATGTTGAGGATGTGTTATATTACTACCAGTTGTATGATGATTTTCACGATGAGCTCCAAGCAGCTGTTCTCTTACATGAAAAAAAATAAAGAGCCATCACATTGGATGGCTCTTCATTACATATTTAAGTTGCTTTACGCATACCTTTTAAAATAAGGCTGACGATAAAGATCAACACGATGGCACCGATTAGTGCTGGGAACACGTAGAAATCACTTACTCTCCAGCCCCAGTTCCCTAAAACCATACTACCAATCCAAGAACCGACAATCCCTGCAATAATATTCCCGATGATGCCGCCTGGTACATCTTTACCTAAAATGACGCCAGCTAGCCATCCAAGAATTCCTCCAATAATTAAATACCAAATGAAACTAATCATTACTTTCATCTCCTTAAATTTAAGATATAATGGCGATTACTTAGTTATACCCTGAATGGAGTAGATTAAACACTGTGATTTTGTTTAGTAATTATTACATGTTGTAAATAAGGCTGTAGACAAGTGAATGCAGCTCCTTTGCTGTGCTCACTTTATAGCTAATCCAACTGCATAAACTACCGTGAAAATGTCCACATTAACTACAATTACTTCTATATTGTACATACACCGATTATCGCTTACTTCTATAGTATGTTCATGTATTCAATTCGTACCAGAAATGCATGCAACGCCCAATCGCCAGTAACAATAAAAAACAGCCATTTAACTAAATTATTTACTACAATAACCTTTTCATTCGTGAAAAAATACATTATTTTTTATTGAAACAGAATGTCAATTCTATGTGCGATTCCTTATTTCTTTGGGAGAGTTTTTTGTGTAGAAAAAGAAAAATGGGTAAATTTCCACTTTTTAATAGTTTGAAAATTCTGTATAAAGGGATTATAATGTAGAAAAGGAGCGTGGTCATATGAATATGGCTGTTATGAAACGTTTAAATCGTCAAGGCTTTTTAATTGCTGGTTTGCATTTATTAGTAATGCTAAATCTTGCAGCTGATTTCTTATACGCATCGTAACCAATTTAATAGAAAGGTGAATGAAATGTTTATCCCATATTAAAACAACCGTGTAGTCTTATTGTAAAACAGGCTCACGGTTGTTTTATTATGCTTAATTAACTGAAAAAAGGAATTATTCTGCTAAATGTCAAATACATAGTTTATACAAGGGAGTGATGAAATGACGTCAAGATTGGATCAAGCATTTTGTGATTTGGAAAGACCATTTGCATGGTTAGATTTAGATGCACTAGATAAAAATATACAAATGGTTCAAGATGCTTGTGGGGGAAAACAAATTCGTATTGCAACAAAATCGATTCGTTCTATTGAGGTCCTTCGTTATATACAGAAAAAACTTGTGAATGTTGTGGGGTTTATGACATTTACTGCAGCAGAGACCCTTTTTTTATTAGAGCAGCGGTTTGATGACTTATTGCTTGGCTATCCAGTAATGGAGGAAGCAACGATTCGTCGATTGTTGCATTTTGTAAAGGAGGGAAAAATCGTCACCTTTATGGTAGACAGACCAGAACATATCCAACTATTGGCGAAATTAGGACAAGAGATTGGCGTACGTGTACAGGTTTGCATTGATCTTAATGTTTCTAATGATTTTAAAGTATTGTATTTTGGAACAAAACGTTCGTCATTGTCTTCTCTTGAAACGTTGACACCTTTTTTACAAACCATTCAAAACACCCCTGTAATTGAAGTGGTAGGAGCGATGGGCTATGAGGCTCAAATAGCAGGGGTTGGCAATCGTCCTGCAAATGCTTTAAAAGGTAGAGTCATAGAAGCCATGCAAGTACAAGCCAAAAAGCAAGTAACGCAGTTTCGTCGATTAGCGATCGCCCATATCAAGGCTTATTTTCCAAATCTACGCTTTGTTAATGGTGGAGGATCAGGAAGTATGACGTACACCAATCAACAGAAGGAAGTAACGGAAATTACAGTTGGCTCGGCTTTTTATGCACCAGCATTGTTCGATCAATTTACACATTTACAGCTAGAAAAGGCTGCTGGATTTGCCTTACGTGTAACAAGAATGCCTGAAAAAAACATCGTTGTTTGTCATGGGGGAGGCTATACGGCTTCTGGAGCCATTGGGATGGATCGTTTGCCTGTATTCTATGACCCTACCACTTTTGCATATCTTAGCCTAGAAGGCGCAGGGGAAGTGCAAACACCTATTAAGGTCAAAGGGAAGAGTATCAATATTGGCGATACCATTTATTTTCGACATGCGAAGGCAGGAGAGCTTTGTGAGCGTTTTCAGGTCCTGCATGCTATTCGTGGGGACAAGTATGCAGGACATTACACAACATATAGGGGAGATGGACAATGTTTTCTATAGAAAAATGGCGAAATGGTGAAAAGTGGACAAACTGGGCTGGGAATGTTATTTCCTATCCGAGTGAAATGTATTTACCGCACTCTATTGATGAAGTTTCAGCAATTGTGAAGCATGCGTGTCAATCAGGAAAGACAATCCGTGTCACAGGTGCTGCTCATTCTTTTAGCGCTGTGGCTATGCCTGAGCATATAGCAATTTCCTTACATAATCTGCGTGGATTAATCGCTGTGAATGAGGAAAGGCAGGAGGCAACATTATGGGCGGGGACCTACCTATATGAAATTGGACCAATGCTAGCGAAACACGGTTTTGCGTTAATCAATATGGGCGATATACAGGAGCAAACCATTGCAGGGGCAGTGTCAACTGGCACACATGGCACGGGGGTTACACTTGGTTCTCTATCGTCAGCTGTCCAGGCATGGGGATTTGTAGACGGTACTGGTACTTATCAGGAACATAGGAGAGGTATGGATGATTTATCTGAAGCGCTGCATGTATCACTTGGGATGCTAGGTGTTCTGGTCAAAGTAACGATTAAGGTCATACCACTATATGGTTTGCATTATGTGGGGGCAAGAGAAACATTGACAAATGGTCTCTCGTTATTTGCGCAGGATATTCGTCAACATCGTCATGTGGAGTGGTTTTATTTCCCTGGTAGTGAAACAATTCAAGTAAAACGGATGAATGCGGTCGCGCCTGTTTATCAAAGTGAATGGAATAAAAAAATAGAAACGTTAAAGCTACAAATAGTAGAAAACGGGGCTTTCTTTGCGATGTCAGAGCTTTGTAAGTGGAAACCTGGTTTAAGTAGTGCCATGAGCAAGATAGCGGCTGCCAATGTGGTAGAAAGTGAAAAAGTAGGGATAAGCTATGAAATTTATCCCTCACCTCGTAGCGTGAAGTTTCAAGAGAGTGAATATGCCATCCCTTTATCACAGTTTGAAGCTTGTTTGGAGGAAATCCATGCAACCTTTAAAAAAGGGACTTTTAATGTTCATTTTCCTTTAGAGTGTCGAACAACTGCAGGCGAAGCAGGTTTTTTAAGTCCAACACAAGGGCGTGAGTCGGCTTTTATAGCCTTTCATATGTATAAGGGAATGGCAGAAGAGCCTTACTTTAAATGGGTGCATACATTGATGCAAAAATATGAAGGTCGTCCTCACTGGGGAAAACAACATCATTTAACAGCGCAAACGGTCTATGCGTTGTATCCAGAGATTGAAAAGTTTTTAAGCATTCGACACCAATACGATCCTGAACAAATATTTTTTACAGGATACTTAAAAAAGTTGTTTCTATTGTAAGCGTTATCTCTAGGATTGGATAACTTAGCTTATTCAAATATATGGGAATTTTTTATTTATCCATTTTTGTTTATTATTAAAAAATTAAAATTTGAACGAAATGTCAAAATTTTTATCAAAGCGAGATAAAACTGATGCTTAATCAGCATGTAAACGATTTCAATTTTGACAGATTTTTTGAATTGTTTAAACAATTCAAAAAATAGTGTTGACGAGACCTTTTTTTCGTACTATGATAACAACAATTTAACACGTTCGTTACAGCAGTAGTCGTCTAAGAGGCTATTACTCTATAAACAAAAATTAAAAAGACAGAACATTTTGTCTATAGCAACGAACATAGTATGGATAGCAATGAGGGGCGTTTAAAATGAGAAGTGACATGATTAAAGTAGGCGTAGATCGAGCGCCACATCGAAGTCTTTTATATGCAACAGGCAAAGTAAAAGCAAAAGATCTAGGCAAACCATTTATTGGGGTTTGTAACTCTTATATCGACATAATACCAGGTCACGTTCATTTACGTACGTTCGCTGATGTAGTGAAAGAAGCTATTATTGAAGCGGGTGGTATTCCATTCGAATTTAATACAATTGGTGTCGATGATGGTATTGCAATGGGGCATATTGGTATGCGTTATTCCTTACCAAGTCGTGAAATTATAGCAGACTCTGCTGAAACAGTTATTAATGCACATTGGTTTGATGGCGTATTTTATATTCCAAACTGTGACAAAATTACACCAGGAATGCTTATGGCAGCAGTTCGTACGAATGTACCATCTATCTTTGTTTCAGGTGGTCCAATGGAGGCAGGAACTTCTGCAGCAGGGAAACAGCTTTCCTTAACATCTGTGTTTGAAGGTGTAGGAGCACACAAATCAGGAAAAATGTCTGCGGAAGAGCTGTTGGATATTGAGAATAATGCTTGTCCGACGTGTGGCTCATGCTCAGGCATGTTTACAGCAAATTCCATGAACTGCTTAATGGAAATGCTTGGTGTTGCTTTACCTGGAAATGGTACAATCGTTGCCACTTCTGAAGAGCGTCACAAGCTGATTAAAGAAGCAGCTAAGCAATTAATTCGCATGGTCAAGGAAGACGTTAAACCTCGCGATATTATTACAAAAGAGGCAATTGATGATGCTTTTGCTCTTGATATGGCAATGGGGGGCTCCACAAATACAGTTCTTCATACATTAGCAATTGCCAATGAAGCCGAAATAGATTACAACATTGAAGATATTAATAAAGTAGCGGAAAGAGTGCCTTATTTAGCAAAAATCATGCCTGCTTCAGATATTTCAATGGATGATATTAATAAAGCGGGTGGAGTAAGTGCCATTATTAATGAATTAACATCTATTCCAGGTGCTATTCATCCAGACCGTCCAACCGTAGCAGGCGTTACAATGGGTGAGCTTGTCAAAGATTATCACATCACGAATGATCAAGTCATTCGAACAAAAGACAACCCATATAGTGCTGTAGGTGGATTATCAGTTTTATTCGGTAACATCGCACCAGATGGCTCTGTTATTAAAGTAGGGGCCGTTGATCCTTCTATCAAAGTATTCAAGGGCGAGGCAATTGTCTTTGATTCACAAGAAGCAGCACAAGAAAACATTGATAATGGAACGGTGAAAGAGGGCCATGTAGTCGTCATTCGCTATGAAGGACCTAAGGGTGGTCCAGGGATGCCAGAAATGCTTGCACCAACATCTGCCATTCAAGGTCGAGGCCTTGGTACAAAGGTTGCATTAATTACAGATGGTCGTTTCTCAGGTGCATCTCGTGGTATTTCAATTGGCCATATTTCACCAGAAGCTGCTGAAGGCGGTCCAATCGCTTTAGTAGAAAACGGAGATATTATCGAAATTGATCTACCAAATCGTACGATTAATTTACAAGTTTCAGATGAAGTTTTAGCTGAACGTCGTGCAAAATTACCAGTCTTTGAGCCAAAAATCAAACGTGGTTGGTTAGCAAGATATTCAAAATTAGTGACGAGCGCTTCCACTGGAGGCGTAATGAAAATTTAACAACTAGATAAATAAAAACGTTGATGAGGTTAAAGGTTCTAGAGCCTTGTATCTACCAGAGAGCCGGTCGTGCTGGAAGCCGGCGATACAACTAGATCCGACATCCCCTCGGAGTGGGCTATTAAACGTGTTTACACCATTAGATAGCTCCGGGCATAGTCGAAAGTGCTCGTTATTAATGAATAAATGTTTTATGGCACTATATTGGATGCGATGTCTTTCGCATTGGTGCATAAATGCTGTCATTTATTCGCGAGGTAGCAATTATTTGCTATAAAAAAGGGTGGTACCATGGAAAGTCTTTTTCATCCCTACGTAAGGTAGTTCTTTGCGTGTGGAGAAAAAGGCTTTTTATTATTTTCACGATGCAATTGAACAGCCTCTCAACGAAAAGGACGAGAGGAATAGTCAATCCAGCTATTGACACTTCACTAATCTACAACACTGATGTGTGAGTTTGAAAGAAATGAAGGAGGCATAATTTGATGAGTGCGAATGTTTCAATCAATGAACAAGAACAATTAGCTACAACAGCAACAGCTGAACAAACCTATCAAGCGAAGGACGGTGCAGATGTATTAGTGCAGGCATTGCACGATCAAGGGGTTGAAATTGTCTTTGGCTATCCAGGAGGAGCCGTATTACAAATTTATGATGCGATGTATAAAAACCCAATTCGCCATATTTTAACAAGACATGAACAGGGTGCTATTCATGCGGCGGAAGGCTATGCTCGTGTTTCAGGTAAAACGGGCGTTGTTATTGCCACAAGTGGACCTGGTGCAACAAACCTTGTAACAGGTATTGCGGATGCCATGATCGACTCTATTCCATTGGTTGTTTTTACAGGACAGGTTGCGACATCTGTGATCGGAACAGATGCTTTCCAAGAAGCCGATATTATGGGGATTACAACACCGATTACAAAGCACAACTATCAGGTGCAGGATGTCAATGATATTCCCCGCATTGTGAAGGAAGCTTTCCATATCGCTAGCACAGGTCGTAAGGGACCAGTTGTCGTGGATTTCCCAAAAAACGTTTCCCAAATGTTGTTTGATGTAGAGAATCCACCGCAAGCACCTGATGAAATTTATTTACCAGGCTATCAGCCAACATATAAACCAAATTATTTACAAGTCCAAAAGGCGATTCAAGCCATTTCATTGGCAAAAAACCCAATCATCTTAGCGGGTGCAGGTGTTCTTTTTGCAGATGCACGTGAGGAATTAACGACTTTCGCAGAAAAATATCGTATTCCAGTAACGAATACATTGCTAGGATTGGGCTCCATCCATGGTGAACATGACTTATTCCTTGGGATGGCTGGGATGCATGGTACAGCTACAGCAAATACAGCGATCACAAAATCGGATTTATTACTCAATATTGGGGCACGATTTGATGATCGTCTAACAGGTAATCTAGCTACATTTGCACCAAATGCAACGATTATCCATATCGATATTGATCCTGCTGAAATTGGCAAAAATGTACCGACAGATATTCCAATTGTTGCTGATGCCAAGGAGGCTTTAAAAGCACTATTGAAAAAGGATTTCCAAGGTCCTGATACAGCCGATTGGTTAGCTTATTTAAGGAATCATGCGATGGAATATCCATTATGGTATTGCAAGGATACAAATACGCAAGAAATCCTACCACAAGAGGCATTGCAATTAGTGCACAAGGTAACTGAAGGTAATGCCATTGTGACGACAGATGTTGGGCAGCATCAAATGTGGGCAGCACAATATTATCATTTAAATAATGATCATTCATGGGTAACGTCTGGTGGACTTGGTACGATGGGCTTCGGCTTCCCGGCCGCAATTGGCGCCCAATTTGCGAAGCCAGACAAAAAAGTTATTTCGATTGTAGGAGATGCAGGATTCCAAATGACGGCACAGGAGCTATCCATCCTACAGGAATTTAACTTACCAGTAAAAATAGTGATTTTGAATAATAGCTGTCTTGGCATGGTACGTCAATGGCAACAAACATTCTATGAAGAGCGCTATTCATCATCACTTATGCCGATCCAACCAGATTTTGTTAAGTTAGCTGATGCTTATAACATTAAAGGTTATCGTATTAACACAATCGATGAAGCAGAGTCTATTTTCCGTGAGGCACTGCTGTCTGATGAGCCAGTATTAATTGACTGTCGAGTGAAACAGCTTGAATGTGTTTACCCAATGGTAGCACCTGGCACAGGCTTACATGAAATGATTGGGGTGAAAAAAAATTGAAGCGAGTAATTACCGTAACTGTGATTAACCAAAGTGGTGTATTAAACCGTTTGACAGGTTTATTGATGAAGCGTCAGTTCAATATTGAATCGATTACAGTAGGTCATACGGAGCAACCGAATTTTTCAAAGATGACCTTCGTAGTCAACATAGAGGACGAACGCAAAATTGAGCAGCTAGTGAAACAGTTATCCAAGCAAATTGATGTGTTAAAGGTCAATGACATTACCGATAAATCGATTGTTCTGCGAGAGCTAGCACTAGTAAAGGTGATTTCCCCACCAAATTTACGTTTGGAAATGAATTCAATTGTTGAACCGTTCCGCGCCCAAATTATTGATACAGCCAAAAATGTTGTGACGTATCAAGTAGTAGGGCATCCAGAGAAGATTGATGCCTTTATCGAACTCATTCGACCATATGGCATTAAAGAACTTACACGTACAGGGGCAACTGCCTCCGTTCGTGAAACACAAAAAGTCTCAAACCCGCAGCTCTCTATTTTAAAATAGTTTGCATATAAAAATGAATAGCTTTATAGACAGAGCAAGTATCTAAAGCTATAAAAAACAAAACATATTCTAGGAGGAAATTAACAATGGCTACAATGTACTATGAGCAAAATATCAACGAGGACGTATTAAAAGGAAAGAAAATCGCAATTATCGGTTACGGTTCACAAGGTCATGCACATGCTTTAAACCTTAAAGAATCAGGTTTTGACGTGGTAGTAGGGGTTCGTCCAGGTGGATCCTTCGATGCGGCAAAAGCAGATGGTATTGACGTGAAAACAGTGGCTGAAGCAGCACAAGAAGCAGATGTTATCCAAATTCTACTACCAGATGAACGCCAAAAAGCAGTTTATGAAGCGGAAATTGCGCCACATTTACAAGCTGGTAAAGCATTGATGTTTGCACACGGCTTCAATATCCATTTCGGTCAAATTACACCACCAGCAGACGTTGACGTATTTTTAGTAGCACCAAAAGGACCAGGACATCTAGTTCGTCGTCAATTCCAAGAAGGTGCTGGGGTACCAGGACTATTCGCTATTCACCAAGATGCTACAGGCCAAGCAAAAGATTTAGCGCTTGCGTATGGTAAAGGAATCGGTGCTGCACGTGGTGGGCTTCTTGAAACAACATTCAAAGAAGAAACAGAGACAGATTTATTCGGTGAACAAGCGGTACTTTGTGGTGGTGCAACACAGCTAGTAAGAGCAGGATTCGAAACATTAGTAGAAGCTGGTTATCAACCAGAATTAGCCTACTTTGAAACACTACATGAGCTTAAATTAATTGTTGACCTAATGTTTGAGGGCGGTATGGCAACAATGCGCTACTCAGTTTCAGATACAGCAGAGTGGGGAGATTATGTTGCAGGACCACGCATTATCGATGAGTCTGTAAAAGCTCGTATGAAAGACGTATTAACAGATATCCAAGATGGTACATTTGCTCGTCGTTGGATTCAAGAAAATGAAAATGGTCGTCCAGAATATACAAAATTCAAAGAAGCTGGTGCGAACCATCAAATCGAAGAAGTAGGCGCAAAACTACGTGCTATGATGCCATTCATCAACGAAGGTAAAGAAAAAGTTGTGAGAGAAGTGGCGACAAGTGCGAAAAATTGATATTTTCGATACTACGCTTCGCGATGGTGAACAATCTGCTGGGATCAACTTAAACACAGCCGAGAAGATTGAAATTGCCAAACAATTAGAGCGCCTTGGTGTGACAATTATAGAAGCAGGATTTCCTGCTTCGTCACCCGGTGACTTTGATGCAGTCCATCGCATTGCAGGTACAGTAAAAAATTCCATTGTGACGGGGCTAGCTCGCTGTATCCAAAAGGATATTGATGCTACATGGGAAGCGATAAAAGTAGCACAACAGCCACATATTCACATTTTTCTAGCCACATCACCTATTCATATGGAATACAAATTAAAAAAATCCCCTGAGCAAGTGGTGGAGCAAGCGGTAGAGGCTGTTAAATACGCTAAAAAGTACTTCCCACTTGTACAATGGTCTGCCGAGGATGCATTCCGCTCTGATCGTGAATTTTTAGTGCGAATTATGAACGAAGTGGTTGCTGCTGGTGCAACAACGATTAATGTTCCAGACACTGTAGGGTATGCATCCCCGCAAGAATATGGTGCATTATTTAAGTTCCTACTGGAAAATGTCAAAGGTGCTGATAAAGTGAAATTCTCTGCCCATTGTCATGATGATTTAGGGATGGCAACAGCTAACACGATTGCCGCAATAGAAAATGGTGCTGCACAAGTCGAAGGAACAATCAATGGTATCGGCGAACGCGCAGGTAATGTGGCACTCGAGGAAATTGCTGTAGCACTTCATATTCGCAAGGATATTTATCAGGTGCAAACGGGCATTCAGTTGCAAGAAATTAAACGTACGTCTCAATTAGTCAGTAAATTGACAAATGTTGTGATTCAGCCAAATAAAGCGATTGTAGGAAGAAATGCTTTTGCACACGAATCGGGCATCCATCAAGACGGTGTCTTAAAAAATCCAGAAACCTATGAAATTATTTCACCTGCTTTAATCGGCGAAGGTGAGATTCCATTAGTTCTCGGGAAACATTCTGGTCGTGCAGCCTTCCGTGATCGTGCGGAAACAATGGGCTTCCATCTTTCTGATGAAAAGTTGAACAAAGCATTTGTGGAATTTAAAAAATTGGCTGATCGTAAAAAAGAAATTACAGAGGAAGATTTACTTACTCTTCTTACTGAGCAACAAGTTCAAGTAGAAGATGTACCACTCTTTGAGTTGAAAATGGTGCAGGTGCAATATGGTACTGAAAATATTCCTACAGCTACAGCTATTGTGCTTACACCTGAGGGACTAGAAAAAACCGTTGTAGCTACTGGCTCTGGTTCAGTAGAAGCAATTTTTAATACACTGGAGCAACTTGTACCTGGAGCTGTACATGTCATTGATTACCGTGTGACATCGGTTGGCAAAGGACGAGATGCACTGGGTGAAGCGGTTATTAATATTCGCTATGATGAGGTTTCGACTACAGGCCGTAATTCCTCTCAAGATGTTTTAGAAGCATCGGCAAAAGCTTATTTAAATGCTATTAACCGTCATTTAATTCAAGCAAGCCTTCGCGCACATCCTGTATAGGTTTCTGAGGTAGTGAATTGTATGAAGTACCATTCACAAGTCGGATGCAATGATGTCATGGCGTATTGTATCAATTAACCAAAAATTACGCTTAGACGTAATGACTACGCTCACCTCGATAAAAGGTAGGTGAGCGTCTTTACTAAATTAGCGAATACGCTATACAAAGAAAGGTGTTTTGACGATGGAGAGAAAAATTACAGTACTTCCCGGTGATGGAATTGGGCCAGAGGTTGTTGCTTCTGCTGTACGTGTATTACAGGTGATTGGTAAACGATTTAATCATACATTTCATTTAGGATATGCAACAATTGGTGGTGCTGCGATTGACCAGCACAATAATCCATTACCTGATGAAACAATCGAGATGTGTGAAAATAGTGATGCGATTTTATTAGGAGCTGTAGGTGGTCCAAAGTGGGATCAAAACCCTCCTGAATTGCGCCCAGAAAAAGGGTTACTGCGAATTCGGAAACACTTCGATTTATTTGCCAATCTACGTCCAGTAAAGGCGTTCCCGAGTTTACTAGATGCTTCACCATTAAAGCGTGAAGTGGCTGAGAACGTTGATTTAATGATTGTACGTGAACTAACAGGCGGCGTATACTTCGGGGAACCACGTATGCGTACTGAAAATGGCGCAATTGATACAACGGTTTACTCTAAAGCAGAGGTAGAGCGTATCGTTGAAAATGCCTTTGAACTAGCACGTTTACGTGGTGGCAAATTATGCTCTGTTGACAAGGCGAATGTGCTTGAAACAAGTCGCTTATGGCGTGAAGTTGTAGAAGCAAAGAAAAAAGAGTATCCAGATGTAATCGTAGAACATAACCTAGTAGACTCTGTCGCAATGAAACTTATTACAAATCCTGGACACTATGATGTAGTCGTTACTGAAAATATGTTTGGTGATATTTTAAGTGATGAAGCATCTGTTATTACTGGTTCTCTAGGTGTTTTACCATCCGCATCCATTCGTGGTGATAATTTTGGCTTATATGAACCAGTACATGGCTCCGCACCAGAAATTGCAGGGCAAGGTGTAGCAAATCCTGCTGCAACCATTTTATCCGTAGCGATGATGCTGCAATATTCATTTGGCTTAAAAGAAGAAGCAGCAGAAATTGAACGCGCGGTAAGTGCAGTATTTGATGATGGCTACTTTACAGCAGATCTTGCTCGTGACGGCAGTCGTATTTTATCGACTAATGAATGGACAGATAAGGTAATTAACGAAATTGATACTAGCTTTGTATCACAAAGTATTATGACAACATATATTTAAAGAAATAGGTGAAGACAATGGGTAAAAATATAATTGAAAAGATTTGGGATAAACATGTTGTTTATCAGGAAGAGGGCAAACCGGACCTGTTATATATTGATCTTCATTTAATTCATGAAGTAACATCTCCGCAAGCTTTTGAAGGGTTACGCATGAACGGACGTAAAGTGCGTCGTCCTGATTTAAGCTTTGCGACAATGGATCATAACGTACCAACAAAAAATTTACCAACTATCCATGATCCCATTGCGCGCAATCAAATCGAAACATTAGCTAAAAATGCTGAGGAATTTGGCGTTGAGTTAGCGGGCATGGGTCACCCTGACCAAGGGATTGTCCATGTGATTGGGCCAGAGCTTGGATTAACACAGCCTGGTAAAACCATTGTTTGTGGTGATTCTCATACATCGACACACGGTGCCTTCGGGGCCATTGCATTTGGTATTGGAACATCAGAGGTGGAGCATGTATTATCGACGCAAACATTATGGCAAAATAAGCCGAAAACGATGGAGATTCGTGTTGAAGGGGAGCTACCAGTTGGGGTAGCGGCAAAGGATATTATTCTAGCCATCATTGCCAAGTTCGGAATAGGTGTTGGTACAGGACATATTGTGGAATTCACTGGAGAGGCTATCCACAAACTATCTATGGAAGAACGCATGACGATTTGTAATATGTCAATTGAGGCAGGCGCAAAAGCAGGGCTTATCTCACCTGACCAAACAACAGTCGATTATATTCGTGGACGCAAATATGCACCGCAGGGAGAAAAATTGGAAGAAGCAGCCGCTTACTGGTTAAGTCTTGCTTCAGACGAAGATGCAACGTACGATACGGTTCGTATTATAAAAGCTGAAGAAATTGAACCAATCATTACGTGGGGAACAAACCCATCGATGGGTACTGGTGTTTCTGGGCATGTTCCAACACAAGCAGATTATGAGGATGAATCAGACAAGGCGGCACTTCAAAAAGCACTTGCCTATATGGGCTTAGAGGAAGGCCAGCCATTAACATCCATTGACATCCAGCATGTCTTCATTGGCTCCTGTACAAACTCACGCATTAGTGATTTGCGTGCAGCTGCTGATGTCATCAAAGGGCGTAAGGTGCATGACAAGGTCACAGCCATCGTTGTCCCAGGCTCACATACAACGAAAAAACAAGCAGAGGCAGAAGGTTTAGATAAAATATTTATGGATGCAGGCTTTGAATGGCGAGAATCTGGTTGCTCGATGTGTCTTGCGATGAATGATGACGTCGTACCAGCTGGAGAACGCTGTGCCTCTACCTCAAACCGCAACTTTGAAGGACGTCAGGGCGCTGGAGCTCGTACACATTTAGTGTCACCACCAATGGCAGCAGCCGCTGCGATTGCAGGTCACTTCGTCGATGTACGTGAATTTGTGAAGGAAACAGTGTAAGTCTTGCTTTACTCGGGAAGGGATGATTGAAAAATGGAACCAATTAATATCGTAAATAGTGTCATCACACCACTTGATCGAAAAAATGTTGATACCGATCAAATTATTTCAAAAGAATTTCTAAAACGTATTGAGCGCACAGGTTTTGGACAGTTTTTATTTTACCATTGGCGTTTCGATGCACAAGGGAATGAAATAGCTGACTTTGTATTAAATAAACCTGAATTTAAAGAATCTAAAATTCTAGTGGCGCAAGATAATTTCGGCTGTGGCTCCTCTCGTGAACATGCACCATGGGCAATTTTAGATTACGGTTTTAACGTTGTGATTGCACCTTCTTTTGCAGATATTTTCCATAATAACTGCTTCAAAAACGGTATCTTACCGATTAAGCTAACAGAATCAGAATGTGATGCTATTTTAGCAAAAGGCTTAGCAAAACCCTATAGTATGGAAGTAAATCTTGCAGAGCAAACCGTAACAGGGGAAGATGGTACAGTCTATCATTTTACAATTGACCCATACTATAAAGAAACGTTACTGAATGGCTGGGATGAAATCGCCTTAACCTTTAAATATGAGGACCACATTGCCGCATATGAGGCGAAGCGAGTAGCCTATTAATTGATATGACTGAAGACAAATTTGATGTTGTCTTCAGTTTTTTTGTGTTTGTAGTGCATTTCCTATATGAAATTATTTATAATAAAGGAAACATCAAATGCGAAGGTGGCACTATGTTATCATTATAAAAATATTTGTATATTAAAGGACAAATCCAGCCAGTTTTTGAAAGCGTCATCTCAAGCATTGCTTCGCATAACAGGAAGATAGCCTGAGTGACTAGATCGTTTTCATTTAACGAGTAAAAGAAGCTCGTATCGATTTACAGTAAGTGAAAGAATTTAGGGCATCCCTAAAACAGTCGATAGGTTTTTAGTTTATACGAATTTTTATATTGTTAAGCTACTGAAATGATAATACTCATTTCAGTTGTTTTTTGTTTGATCAAAAGATGAAAGGTGGAATTCCATGATTACAGTTATAGGAAGTTTAAATATGGATTTAGTTGTACAAATGAATGCTTTTCCAAAGCAGGGGGAAACCATTCTAGGTAACTCGTTTCAAACAGTTCCAGGAGGAAAAGGGGCTAATCAAGCAGTTGCCGCAGCTCGTCTTGGCAGTGAGGTGGCGATGGTTGGCTGTTTAGGGAATGATCATTTTGGTGAGACATTACATGCTGCTTTACAGCAAGAGCAGATTCAGACAAACGCCATTGTAAAAAGCACCACTGCTCCTACAGGAATTGCTAATATACTTATTTACAATAACGATAATCGAATTGTTGTCGTACCTGGAGCTAATTATGACCTAAGCATATCCCATCTTGAAGCTTCAAAAGAGTTGATACAAAAAAGTCACTTGGTAATTATACAGCTTGAAATCCCTAAAGAGACGACAGCCCATGCCATTCATTTATGTAAAGAAGCGGGTGTTCCGATACTGTTAAACCCTGCTCCAGCAGCCAATTTTGATGTGCAGTGGATGGACGATATTACCTATTTAACACCTAACGAGACAGAATGTGCTGAAATTTTTAACGAGCCAGTGGAACAAGTTTTAGAAAAATATCCTAATAAATTAATCGTGACGCTAGGAAGTGATGGTGCACGTTATTTCGATGGCTCCTATCCAATTCATGTTCCAGGTTATATGACAACAGTCGTGGATACAACGGGCGCAGGTGATACCTTTAATGGTGCATTAGCCTATGCTTTAGTAGAAGGGCAATCGTTGGATGAGGCTGTATATTTTGCTAATATCGCTGCTTCCTTATCTGTAGAGAAACTAGGTGCCCAAGGTGGAATGCCATTACTTGGAGCTGTTTATGCACGTATGGCTGGTTTGGAGGGATAGGACAAAGGTCAGCTATTCAGCAACCTTGGAGAGAAATCTCCAAGCCTAATACTTCTAAACTCATAGCTGGGACTATTCCCTTTAGTCTGTGTAGCAATCATATATGAAGCAGACAGGAAATAGGTGTAAGGATGAATTCCTATTTGTCGTATAAATGTATAAGTATATTGTCCTCTTTTCATCAATCCATGTATTAGAAAAGCCATAGTTTCATTTATAATGGTCTTATAGATACATACGAAAAGAGGTTTTGAGGATGACGAACATTGACAATACGCCAATCGAAAATACAACCTCAGCGAATAATATTTTGCCGCAATTTGTTGACCAACTACGACACTTGTATGGCATCATCGTCCAAAATACATATGTGAAAGATACAGCAAAACATTTAAATCGAATCATTCAAGATGCCAATAACCAGACGATGATTTTAATAGTTGGAAAAGAGCGGGTGGGCAAAACAACACTTGTGAATGGACTTCTAGGACGCGAAATATTATCGGTAGATGATCAGCATCCAACAAGTGTAAATACGTTTATACGCTACGGCGAGCAAGAAGAGATTAAAGCTTATTTTTTAGATGGTGTTGTCGCTGTATTTGATCTCAGTAAATTAGAGCTACTAACAACTGGCGATACGTTTGCTTCCCAGATTTTACGTGAACACTTAGATTACCTAGAAGTCTATTTGAAAAATGATTTATTAAAATCCGTGACAATAATTGATTCTGTGTCATTAGAAGCAGGCGGAGGAGAAATGGCTTATTTTTCAGAGGCGCTTATGAACCGTGTTGATGAAATTTTCTGGGTGTTACGCGCTGGTTCAATGGCAATGGATGCTGAACTTCTCTTGATTGAAACGTTAAAGAATAAAGGTGTTGAACCTTTATGTGTCATCAACGGCATCGATGATGAGGAACATGCCACAGCATTTATGGACTCTGAACAACAACGTATTGGTCATTTGATGAGTGATTTTATAGGGATTTCAGCAATTAATGCACTAGTAGCCAAACAAACAGACAGTCATGAGCTTTGGCAAAAAAGTCAGTATGATCAATTAATTGCTCACATTCATCGTGTGGCTGAAAATAGTGATAAAAAAACATATGCCATCCTAATTCGCTTCTTACAATGGCTTGAACGATTCCGCTTCGAATTAACTGTAATTCCACAACGAGATCCATTTCAATCTGCTGTAGAGAATATAGAAAAATATGCAGGCGATACCCAATATGAATATTCTCGCTATCAACGTGACTTAGCAATTGTCAAAGAATATGAGCAAGAATATGAACAGGTAGCGAACACGTTTAAACAGGTTCAAACACTGTATCAGCTATTACAAACGATAGCGCAACATGATTATTTACACGATTCCAAGGTGGAAGAATTTACTGAAATTGCTGTGCACTATCAACAAATGTTGCGTGAATACCGCAACATGCACAGTGAGTATTTACGCGAATATGAGCGTTTAGATGCACAACATAAAAAAATTCATGGTAAAGGTCTTATGAAAGCTTTCTTTGGCCAACATACGCAAAATGAATTTTTCAAAGAGCGTGTTCAAAAACTCAATGAGCAGCAAGAGGTTTGTGTCGCCCAATATGCCAAGGTACAACAAGCAGAGGTTTCAATGCTACAGGCGATTCGAGATACACAGCCTTTTTTGATTGATTTAGTGAAAGTACGCATGAGCCGTATTGAACAAAAGGTACAGAAACTAAATCAACAGCGTGCAAAAGATAAGCGTCAGTTAAAGCGCTATGCTGAAAAATTAAATGAATTTTCTTGCTTAATCGAAGCACAGGGTTATATAAAAGAGCATCTTCAACCATTTTTAATGAATGAGCAAATGCCGTTGAAATCGAAGGATATTGCCATGCTTGAGGAAACTGTGCAGGCTATTTTAGCCATTGATTTATCAAACAATGGCTTACTCGCAAGAAGTCAAATGAATAATAAAATGGAAAGTATTGCAATACCTTTTGAGGTGCAAGAAAAATATCCCCTGCAAATGCTTGACTTAAGGGAAGAAGATGTAAAATCAAATGATATACCCGAAATACCTAAAAAATTAGTTGTACAATATGAAGATTAGGTTTTCACCAAACGTTCTAAAAGTAGCATGCTTTTAGAACGTTTTCTTTATGATATGAAACAAATCATTCCAGTTTTACGTATAAGTAGTAAGGAGGGATACACTTGATTGAAATAAATGGACGCTTCACGAATGCAAAAATCTTTGCGCAAACAGCATTACAAACAGCTGTTGATCAGATTCAAGAATTAACAGACCAGGCTTTTATGGCAGGCACTAAAGTACGTATTATGCCAGATTATCATGCGGGTAAAGGATGTGTCATTGGCACGACCATCCAATTGCAAGACCGTGTTGTACCCAATCTTGTCGGCATTGATGTGGGGTGTGGTGTATTTGTAGCACAACTTGACGTAACAACAGTTGATTTTGCTCAACTCGATGCCATCATTCGCACATATGTACCAAGTGGGCAGGATATTCATAAAGAAGTATCGCCAAGCCGACATTTTGTAGAGTTTGAAGGTAAACAATTTCGAGCAAGCGGCTTGAAAGACGACTATACGAACTTGTCATTAGGTACACTTGGGGGAGGCAACCATTTTATTGAACTTGCCAAAGATGAAGATGATCAGCACTATTTGCTCATCCATACGGGGTCACGCTATGTAGGGGCAAAGGTTGCTAATTGGCATCAAAAAAGAGCTTATGAAAATTTACGTCGAGAAGATTTGACAGAAAAAATAGAGGCAATGAAACAGCAAGGACGACAACAAGAGATTCAATCCATGATACAAGCCTATAAAGAACAAACACCGTTCGTTCCGAAAGACTTGTCATATTTAGAGGGGGAAGCTTTCCATGATTATATCCATGATATGAAGATTGCACAGCAATTTGCACGGATGAATCGTTGGACCATTGCAGAAACCATTGCTAAACAGATGGATTGGCATTTTACAGATACGTTTGATACGATTCATAACTATATCGATACAGAAACGATGACGCTTCGCAAAGGGGCTGTTCGTGCAAATAAAGATGAAAAGCTAGTTATTCCAATGAATATGCGGGATGGATCTCTGATTTGTATAGGGAAAGGCAATGCGGAATGGAATTATTCAGCCCCCCATGGAGCAGGACGCATGTTTTCACGACGCGCAGCGAAAAAAGCTTTGAATATGGCCGATTTTAAAGATACGATGCAGGGGATTTGGACAACATCAGTCAATGAAGAAACATTGGATGAGGCACCAATGGCCTATAAGCCGATGACAGAAATTACTTCTGCGATTAGGGAAACTGTAGATATTGTCAAAGTTATTAAACCTGTTTATAACTTTAAAGCGAGTGAAGCTGCAAAGCCATATGAGCGAAAGCGTTAAGGTAGAGAAGGAATCATCACTATAATCATTATTCTATAGATGATATAATATAGCTTCACAATGATGAAATGGGTGGTTTTTTTGGTATCTTCAAAAGATGTGGCGAAGCATGCTGGTGTCTCACAAACAACTGTATCTAGAGTATTGAATACACCAGAGCTTGTAAAGCCAAAAACAATTGAAAAAGTAATGCAGGCGATAGAGGAACTAAACTATGTGCCAAATGATATAGCAAGATCGCTTGTTCAGAAAAAAACAGGTATTATTACATTGATTTCGGGGCCCTTACACAACCCTTTTTTTGTTGATACAACTACAGCCATCGTGAATTATGTTAATGCACGTGGCTATAAAGTTAATGTCTATTTTGGCACAGAGGATAATCTTAATTCAATCTACAATGCAGTTTTAGAAACGAAAGCAGACGCAATTATATTGTCTTCTATGTTGTATCAAGATGATTTATTTTATAAACTAGAAAAACTAGCTATTCCATTTATTATGTTTAACCGTAAGCATAAAGAGAATAGACATTTTGTAGAAATTGATAATGTTCAAGCAGGTTACCTTGCGACCAAGCATGTCCTATCATTAGGGCATGACTCTTTATGTTGGATAGGGGGTCCACATCAAATGAGTACCTTCTATGGACGCTATCTGGGATTTGAACAAGCTTTACAGGATTATGGGCTAGATGCAAAATTAGTGCCTACTTTTTTAACGAACACCAATAAAATGGATATTGAACGTGCGTTTGCAGAGCTTTTACAACTCGAAAAAAGACCAACAGCTATTTGTGCTGCTACGGATGCCATTGCCATTGAAATATTGAATCTTTGTTTAGAGAGAGGTTTTCAGGTTCCGAGAGATTTTAATATCATTGGTATTGATAATGTAGAGCTTAGTAAACATCACTCTATTGCCTTAACAACTGTAGGTTTAACATCAGAAGAGAACTTAGGTTTTATTGCTATCGAAAAATTATTTGAGGTAATGGAGAAAAAAAGTACTTGCATTAGACAAACAGAGTCTGTTAAGATTTTCCCAAGAAATACAACGTGTAAAATAAACTGATAGACCATCAGTTTATTTTTTACACCAAAATGGTTACGTATTCATTTCTTTATTTTCTGAAATGAATACGTAACCATAAAAAGAAAGGAGTGAATTACGATTGAAAAAGGGCTTATGGATTAATGGAGAATGGAAGATGACTGCTGAATGGATGGAGATCCAATCTCCCTATTCACAAGAGGTATTGGCACACTTTGCGATGGCCACTGAAAAAGATGTACAGGAGGCCATTGAAAGTGCGCATGCTGCAGCTCCTCAAATGGCTGCATTAACTGCTTTTCAACGAGCAGAGATATTAGAGCAGTTATCCACCCTTTTTGCAGAAAATAGAGATGAAGCAGCAAGTATCATTGCAATGGAATCAGCCAAACCGTTAAAGTATGCTTACGCTGAAATTGATCGCACAGTTGAAACCTATAAATTTGCGGCAGAAGAAGCAAAGCGACTTACTGGTGAAATGGTTCCAATGGATGCATCAAAAAATGGAGAGGGGCGCTTTGCTTATACATTAAGAGAGCCAATCGGTGTTGTGGCAGCGATTACACCATTTAACTTTCCGCAAAATCTAGTAGCACACAAAGTTGGGCCAGCATTAGCTGCAGGCAATACGATTGTATTGAAACCTGCCACACAAACTGCGCTATCCGCCCATTTTTTGGCAAAATTATTGGCGCAAACAAATTTACCAGCAGGTGCCTTTAATCTTGTAACTGGACAAGGTAAATTAGTAGGCGATGCATTTTTAGCACATCCAAATGTTAAGATGATAACGTTTACAGGAAGTCCAGCGGTAGGGATTTCTCTACGCAATCGTGCAGGCTTGAAGAAAGTAACCTTAGAATTAGGTTCCAATGCAGGCGTAATTATCGATGAAGGGGTACAGCTAGAGCGTATTATGGATCGCATTGTGATGGGGGCCTTTTCCAACCAAGGTCAAGTCTGTATTTCTTTACAACGTATCTATGTCATGGAAAGTATGGTGGAGGAATTTTTAATTCGGCTGAAGGAAAAAATAGAGCAGCTTACAATTGGTGATCCAATGGATAATCAAACAGATCTTGCTATGATGATTTCACAAGCTGAACAACAGCGTGCTTATCAATGGATTGAAGAGGCAGTAGCTGAAGGGGCACAAGTAATTACAGGTGGTCACATTGACAATCATATTTTATTGCCCACTGTTTTATATAATGTTCAACCACAGAGTCGTGTATCCTGTGAAGAAATTTTTGCACCTGTTGTTATCGTTAATACGGTATCCACCATTGATGAAGGGATAGCGGCTATCAATGATTCTCACTATGGCCTACAGGCAGGCATCTTCACTCCTTCTATTCAGACAGCTTTTCAGGCTACAAAAGCATTGCACGTTGGTGGAGTCATCATTAATGATGTACCTACTTATCGAGTAGATCACATGCCATATGGTGGTGTAAAGGAAAGCGGCACAGGCCGTGAAGGCATTAAATATGCGTTAGAAGAAATGACGGAAATGAAGCTAGTAATTTGGAATAACCAATAATCACGAATGGAGATGGGAAAATGAAAATGATTAAACAACATCCAAAATTGTATGTGATGGACAATGGTACGATGCGAATGGATAAAAATTATATGATTGCGATGCACAATCCCGCAACCATCGATCATCCAAACCAGCCAAATGAATTTGTTGAATTCCCTGTTTATACAGTATTGATTGATCATCCAGAAGGCAAAATTCTATTTGATACTGCATGCAATCCAAACTCGATGGGTCCAGAAGGGCGATGGGGTGAATTTACGCAAAAAGCATTTCCTATTAATATGCCAGAAGAATGCTATTTACATCATCGTCTAGAAGAATTAAATGTTCGTCCAGAGGATATCAAATATGTTGTTGCTTCCCATTTGCATCTCGACCATGCAGGGTGCTTAGAACTCTTTACAAATGCCACAATTATTGTACAGGAAGATGAGTTTAATGGCACATTACAAACATATGCTAGAAACGTGAAAGACGGTGCCTATGTTTGGGGTGACATTGATATGTGGATTAAAAACAATCTACAATGGCGCTTAATCAAACGTGGCGAGGATCATGTAAAACTAGCTGATGGGATACAAGTATTAAATTTTGGTAGTGGTCATGCTTGGGGAATGCTAGGTTTGCATATTCAAATGCCTGACACAGGTGGTATTATTTTAGCCTCAGATGCCATTTATACGGCAGAAAGCTTTGGTCCTCCTGTCAAGCCACCAGGCATTATCTACGATTCTGTAGGTTATAATACAACAGTGGAACGGATTCGAAGACTAGCAAATGAAACAAATTCACAGGTATGGTTTGGCCATGATCCTATTCAATTTAAATCATTTAGAAAATCAACGGAAGGCTATTATGAATAGATAGGAGTAGAGAAGCCATGCATAAATTAACCTTTACGCCTGCTAGCTATACTGGCTGGGGCTGTTTGAGTCAGCTTCTGCTAGAGGTAAAGAAGTTTAACGCTCACAATATTTTGATCGTGACAGATCCATTATTAAAAGAAATAGGTCTAACGGACAATGTTGAAAAGCCTTTGATTGAGAAAGGCTATACAACAACCATTTATA
Source organism: Lysinibacillus sp. AR18-8 (assembly GCF_001705465.1). NCBI lineage: Bacteria > Bacillati > Bacillota > Bacilli > Caryophanales > Bacillaceae > Lysinibacillus > Lysinibacillus sp. AR18-8. Next base: position 84,550 of record NZ_MDGU01000017.1, on the reverse strand, counting down.
CGGATATTGCACCAGAGCCTCCGCTTGCAATTGGCGAAAAACTGGTTGATTTTACGAGAAAGCATCCATTTGATTTGGTGATTGGTGTAGGTGGGGGCAGTGCACTGGATTTAGCAAAGCTTGCCGCCGTATTAGCAAAACATGATGGAAAAGTTGCAGATTATTTAAACCTAACAGGAACGAAAACATTAGATAATAAAGGGTTACCTAAAATCTTAATTCCTACCACTTCTGGGACAGGCTCGGAGGTAACAAATATTTCTGTGCTATCACTGGATACAACCAAGGATGTCGTGACACATGATTATTTATTAGCGGATGTAGCGATTGTAGATCCTGCCTTAACGATTTCCTTACCATCGAAGGTGACAGCGGCGACTGGGGTAGACGCGTTAACTCATGCGATAGAAGCCTACGTATCAGTAAATGCGAATGCAGTAACGGATGCACTTGCACTACAAGCTATCCGATTAATTAGCCAGTCAATCCGAACAGCTGTCCATAATGGACAAGACAAGCAAGCGCGCACAGATATGAGTTATGGCAGCTATTTAGCAGGATTAGCCTTTTTCAATGCCGGTGTAGCAGGCGTCCATGCTTTAGCCTATCCCCTGGGAGGTCAGTTCCATATAGCTCATGGTGATTCCAATGCAGTACTATTACCATATGTCATGGGGTATATTCGTCAAAGCTGTGAAAAACGAATGAAAGATATTTTAGATGCCATGGGGATATCATCTTCCTATTTATCGCAAGAAGAGGCTTCCTATAAATGTGTTGACGCCTTACAACAACTCGTTCAAGATGTGAAAATTCCCTCAACATTACAAGGATTCAATATCCCTGCATCAGCACTTGAACAGCTAACAGAGGATGCTACAAAACAAACGCGTATTTTAGCGCGAAGTCCAATGCCATTAAAGCGTGAAGATATCTATCAAATCTATCAAGCTGCCTTTGATGGAGTGGTAAGGGAACCATAAAGAACCTGAGAAACGTTGATTTTTCAACGTTTCTCTTTTATTGCATCTTTTGAAAATCCCACAAGCAAGATAGATACCTAAAAAAATCTGCCTTAATGGCAGATTTTTTTATAAGAAATATTATGCTTCTGTATCTGGTGTAAATGTACGTGTAGCCAATTCTGCATCTAGCATAAAGATTGCGTTTGAGTCAGTTTCGATACGCTCGATTTTACGAATTAATGTATCAAATGTAGATTCTTCTTCTACTTGCTCGTCGATAAACCATTTTAAGAAGGCCATTGTCGCATGCTCACGTTCATCTAAAGCAATGTCTGATAAATTGTAAATACGGCGTGTTACTTCTTTTTCGTGTGATAGAGCCGTTTTAAAGGCATCTAAAATGGATTCGAAATGATTGCCTGGGCTTTCAAAACCTTGAATTGTTGCGCGGTAGCCCATATCACTTAAGAAATTATAAAATTTCATGGCATGGAAGCGTTCTTCTTCTGCTTGTACTAAAAAGAAGTTAGCGAAGCCATCATAATCTTGATCTGTGCAATAGGCTGCCATTGCCATATAGGCATGCGCAGAGTAGAATTCAAAATTCATTTGTTCATTAAGAGCTGTGTGTAGTTTTTCAGATAACATAAAAGTTTTCCTCCTTTTGCAGTAAATGACTTCTTTACTAGTATACAGCGTAGAGGCAGTAACATACAAAAAATTTAATTTTTAAAGCAATTCATGCAAAAAATAATTGATATTCGTTCTCAATTAGAAAATACCTTCTTTTATATTTTTAAGAAAATAAAAAAATCGCCCCGATCGTAATCGAAGCGATTTTTCATTATTATTGTTCTTGTTTCTTTTGATTTTTGACACCGATTAGGTAGCCACCTAATGCGATAGCAATTAAGACAATCCAGAAAATAGCTTTCCAAAGAGTGGAGTGGGGGAATTCGTGTGGAATCACACCCAATTTTTCATGTGCTAATGTTAATACAGCTAATTTTACACCAACCCAGCCGACAATTAGGAAAGCAGCTGTTTCAAGTGATGGGAATTTGTCGAGAACCTTTACAAACCAACGAGCTGCGAAACGCATCATGATGACACCAATAATACCACCTAAGAACATCACTGCGAACTGACCTGCGTTAATACCGCCAATATCAAAATCACCGATATGTGGAAGTGTGACAGCAATGGCAACCGCCGCAAGAATAGAATCCACAGCAAATGCGATATCAGCAAGTTCTACTTTTACAACCGTCATCCAGAAGCCAGATTGTTTTTTCGGCTCTTGAATTTCTTCGGAGTTTTGAGATGCTTTCCGCGAATCATAAATATGCTTAATAGACATAAACAGTAGATAAGCTGCACCTATTGCTTGAATCTGCCAGAAATTAACGAGCGTTGTAATAAGGAATAATGCGGCAAAACGGAAAACAAACGCCCCCACCAATCCATACAATAAAGCTTTTTGTTGTTGTGCCTTTGGTAAATGCTTAACCATAACAGCCATTACGACGGCGTTGTCTGCTGCTAACAAACCTTCTAGTACAATTAATACGACAAGTACCCATGCGTATTCTAAAAATATTGCCTCCAAATTTATTGCCTCCTTTAATTGTTGAACAGAAATGAATGGCTTGCTAACTTATTCTTTCCCTATTTTAAGCAAAAGAAAAAGACCCCTGCCTAAAAAATAGGCAAAGGTCTTGCTAAGCAATTAACTGTTCGTTGCACAGAAAGTGTTCTGTGTGACAAGAAATGCCATCACACCCGATGGTAATATACCATGTAATGACGAATGTGAATCAGATGCTTCGATCGCATCTGCTAGCTACTCCCCTTTGACAATAAAGTCAAAAGCTATTCAATTCTTACTAACATAGTAACATGCAACATTTTAAAAGTAAATAAAAATATACTGCTATGGAGAAAAAATACTTTTCCGTTACGTTTGCACAAATGGTACTATTAAAAGATAGGCAAAATTTTTACAACTTAGAGAGGAGACAAACATGTATAGAAAATTTTTTTCCTACTACAAGCCACATAAACGATTGTTTGTCATCGATTTTTCGAGTGCCATTATTGTAGCAATCTTAGAGCTTGCGTTTCCATTGGCTGTTCAATGGTTTATCGATGAGTTATTGCCAACAGGGGATTGGGGCATGATCGTGAAAATAAGTGTCCTATTACTGCTTGTTTATGCCATTAGTACATTATTGAACTTTATCGTTAACTATTTAGGGCATAAACTAGGCATAAATATCGAAACGGATATGCGTCAGGAATTATTTACGCATGTACAAAGGCAATCTTTCCGATTCTTTGATAATACGAAAACAGGTCATATTATGAGTCGTATTACCAATGATTTGTTTGATATAGGCGAGTTTGCCCATCATGGACCAGAGGATCTCTTCATTGCAATCATGACCTTTGTTGGGGCCTTTGCCATTATGTTTAATGTCAATCCAACACTCGCTTTGATTGCAGCGATTATGGTGCCATTTTTAACATGGCTTGTGACATTTAGTAATATAAAAATGAACAATGCTTGGAAAACGATGTATGGCAAAATTGCTGATGTGAACGGACGTGTAGAGGATAGTGTATCTGGTGTCCGTGTTGTGAAATCCTTTACAAATGAAGATTTTGAAATTAAACGCTTTAAGGAGCAAAATGGATTTTTCCGTACGGCTAAATTATATGCCTATAAAATTATGGCAGGGACACACTCCAGTATTTACATGATGACGCGCCTCCTTACATTAATGGTGTTAGTGGTCGGCGCTTGGCTAAGCTTTAATGGGAAATTATCTTATGGGGAGCTAGTGAGCTTTGTTTTATATACGAATGTCCTGATTAAACCAATTGATAAAATTAGTGCTTTATTAGAGCTTTATCCGAAAGGAATGGCTGGCTTTAAGCGCTTCCGTGAATTAATTGAACAGGAGCCAGAAATTCAGGATCGTGAGGATGCAAAGGTTATAAAACATTTAGATGGAAATATTGCCTTCAATCACGTTCATTTTAATTATGATGCATCCAAACAGGTTTTACATGATATATCATTTGATGTAAAAGCTGGCCAAACTATTGCCTTTGTAGGGCCTTCGGGTGCTGGTAAAACTACAATCTGCTCATTGATTCCTCGATTTTATGAGGTGACAAAAGGGGCTATTACGATTGATGGTATCGATATACGTAATATGACACAAGCGTCATTACGTGCTCAAATTGGTATCGTACAGCAGGACGTCTTTTTATTTACAGGTACGATTCGTGAAAACATTGCCTATGGAAAATTAGATGCAAGTGAAGCGGAAATTCGAGAGGCAGCGAAAAAAGCACATCTAGAGGCATTTATTGCAGAGCTGCCCGATGGCTATGATACACAAATAGGTGAACGTGGCTTAAAATTATCAGGAGGACAAAAGCAACGACTAGCGATTGCTCGTATGTTCCTAAAGAACCCGCCTATCTTAATTTTAGACGAGGCAACCTCTGCCTTAGATACAGAAACAGAAATGATTATTCAGCAATCGTTAACAGAGCTTGCTGAAAATCGTACAACACTAGTTATTGCCCATCGACTGGCAACTATTCGCAATGCTGATCGTGTATTAGTTGTGACACCGAAGGGCATTGAAGAGGATGGTACCTATGATGAGCTAGTGGCTCAAAATGGGATTTTTGCAAAGCTTCATCATATTCAATTTCGCAAGGGACAAACAGAACAAAGCGTTCAGAAAGAGTTTGTGGAATTGACGTAAATTAAGGAGGGGGAGATTGTTTTTTAAAACAATTTCCCTTTTTTGGTTGCTTCCCTAAGTTACTTGTACAACTGCTCATGTGGTAGCCAAAGGACACTGACATGCATAGTGAAGGTTTATGTGGAAAGAGGGAATCGATTGAAGGTAATGCCATCGAATATGCATAGGGTAACAGGTCAAATCTTTAATATGGAAAATGGAACATTCATTTATGAATCATAGAAGGAATGTTTAGCAGGTAAATCGAATAGAACATTACAGTTCACAATAAAGGTCATAAAATAGAGGTGAAGCAATGGATAACGAAAAAATTATCGGTCAAACGAAAAGTGTGGGTTTTCAAATCGGGGTTAGAAGGACATTTCCAATTTCGCAGGAGCAAGCATGGGCATTGATTACGACAACAGAAGGAGTACGTACATGGCTGGGGGAAGACACTTCAGTTATATTCGAACCTGGGTACAAATACCATTCAAAGACAGGGACAGGCGAAATCAGGATTGTTAAACCATTAGAGCAGCTTCGATTGACTTGGCAAAAGGAAGAGTGGTCAAAACCATCTACCGTACAAATACGTATTTTACCCAAAGAGCGTAATAAAACAACCATTAGCTTTCATCAAGAACATCTTTCTGATCAGACAGTACGAGAAGAAATGAAAGGTCATTGGGAAAGTGTACTGGACCTTATAAAAGAAAGAGTCCAAAATAGTTGAGCGAATAAAAATAGCATCCCTTCACAATCGATAGGGATGCTATTTGTTTTTATGTGGAGAATCTTTGTTCTCATGCCCTTTTGAAGTTCGTGTATAATCCTGAGGAGCAAGCGCTTTGTTCCGCTCTGTATAGCGTTTGGGTGATAATCGAAAGATGGATTTTTTAATGGTTGCCCAATTTAGATCTGTTGCTAGATTCATGTAAGAGTAGCCGTAAATTCGAATATTACTTAAATAAAGCAGTGTCAGGTATAAAGAAACAAAGAAGCCAAATAACCCGAAAAAGGCACTAGCAAAGATAAAGGCAACGCGTAATATGCTAACTGAAGTAACAAGTGACTGATTCACTAATGTAAAGGAAGCAATGGTAGAAATGGCGATGACAACGATCATTTCAGGACTCGTTACACCTGCTCGAATGGCTGCATCCCCAATAATTAATCCACCTACAACACTGATGGTCCCACCAATAACGGAAGGGAGACGCAAGCCTGCTTCACGAAATAATTCAAACATCAGCAACATCAGCAACATTTCAAGCGAAGAGGGGAGCGGTAAGCCAGCCTTCGCTTGCACGACGGTTGCGAGTAGTTGAAGCGGCAATTGGTTTTGGTGATAGGTTGTCAAGGCAAGCCAGAATGCAGGAAGTAGTAAGCCGATTAAAATACCAAATATTCTTAATAATCGTTCGAGTGAACTGAAAATAATAGGATATTCATTATCCTCAGCTGATTTCAGTAAGAGAAACAAATTGACAGGGGTAATGATGGCATAGGCGACGCCATCTACAAAAATAATAAAGCGTCCTCTTGCTAAGGCCTGAACCGCATAATCAGGTCGTCCAGTATAATCAAACTTCGGAAAAAGCTTGGAATTTTTATTCACCCGTTCCATCAATAAATCGCCACTAAAAACAATATCTGTATCAACAGCAGCAAGCTGCTTTTTGATGCCATGTAAAATATCCATATCCACAATATCATCAAAATAAAGAATGGCTACCGTAGTTTTTGATCGTTTCCCAAGCTCCACTTTTTCCACACAAAATGAATTGGTCGGCAAACGTTTTCTTATGAGTGCGATATTGACGCGAATATCTTCAATGAAATTATCTCTGGGCCCTTTAACAAGAACCTCCATGCGCGTTTCTTCAGGCTGGCGATTCGGCTTTTGGGCAATATTGCTTGCATATAAAAGATTGTCTTCGTCAAAATACAACAACAAGAAGCCACTATAGACAAAAGTTATCAGCTGTTCCTTGTCTTGTACTTTTTGAATACTTGGAACATGAAGATGCCTTGCGATATTCTCTTCAAAGGGAACCTCATCCAAATGATCATATAAATATTGAATACGTTGAATAATCACTTCATTAAGCATTTGTTGATCAATCATAGCATCACACGTAATAAAGTGTACTTTCTGCTGATTAAACATATATTCCTGAAATTGAATATCTGCTGATTTTTGAAATAATTTTCTGAGCGTACTAAGATCTAGCGCTTGTTCTTGCTGAGGCATTATGATTCACCACTTTTCTTATCTTGTTTTTCAGTTTTCCCCTTTTTAGAAGATTTATCCGACAAGAAAGCTACGACTACGAAAAATATTGACAGTAAAAAGAAAAAAATAAAAGTGGCTGCCAGAATATAATTTCCTTTTACTTTTAAAAATAGGCTTTCATTTAGCATGATTAATGGTAAACAAAGAATAAAGAAGGGAGGAGCAAGCATTTGCCATATACGCTTGGGATCTCCTGTCATCTTCAATAAATCTGCCACAATGTACAAAAGGAAGCTAACACGAATAAAGGTTCCTGTCAGCCATTGATAAATGGAGAAAAAGTCAAGATGCTCGATATAGCGACCGATTGTCACTAATCCCCATTCTTCGTAGGCAGGATAGCGTTGCTTAGCCGCTTCATTCGGTCCAAATTCTGTAATGGCTCCAATTAAAGGTCCTAATGTCAGTCCTACTAAAATGGCCAGCATAATAGCAAAGTGGTACCAGCGAATACGTTCCTTAAATTGATGCTGTAAAAATAGCAACATTAAAAGCTCAATAAACCCTGATGCAGGGAAAATCATACCTCGCAAGACAGGCTGGAATCCATGTTCAAAAAATGGACGTAATAATTCATAATCTTTTACCTGCATGTTCGTAAAGGCCACGAAAAAGCCAAAGATAACTACTCCGAATAATACAAAAACGTTTAAAATGACGAGCGTCTGTAAGCTAGTCGTCACAAGAAGAATACACAGAATGACGTAGATAAATAGTAAGATAATTACAGGGGTTTGCGGTAAAAATGTAGTATTAATCCATTGCAGTGTTTCAACCATTGTAAAAGCTGCGATAATCATTAAAAAAATAGCAACTGTATAAATAACAATAGTAGAGCCAATTTTCCCGATTTTTGAATCGAGCCAATCTCGGATGGGCTCCTGATTAGATTTTGATTGAATATATACTAATAAAAATAGCCAAAAGAAAATAATTCCTCCAGCAAACAATACGGATAGCCAGCCATCTCTTTTGGCCACATCTAGTAGCGGAGGAATAATGGTTACATGATTTTTTAAGCCAATAACAGTCATTGATAGGAAGATGACATGTAAAATACTGATTGATCCTACACTTTTCATGTTGAAAACCCTCTAACATTGATTGATACATATTAGCTTTGACAAAAAAAGTCGGCTTTATAAGCAGAAAATGGTATGGTTTCATGAAAAAACGAGGTATTGGATGACACCATCATCCAATACCTCGTCATAGGAAAAGTAAGCTAAATTAATGAATATATTTTGTGCTTACAAGATCGTCTTTTAAGACATCTGTTGGGATTTCAAACTCTACAACGCCCATATAGCCAGGTGCCACTTCATATTTATCAAAGGAAATCACAAGCTTGCCTTTATCAGAAATGTAGAATTGCTGATCAGGTTTAATAGTTGTAAATTCTTCCATTAACTCTTCATCGGCAAGGCCAGCACCCTTTACCCAATAAACTTTATCTTGATTCGATTCAGCTATTTGTGTACGCATTTGTTCTTTAATATTTTCACTAATTGTTTCAATATAGTGTTGATCTTTAAAGAGCATAGGTAAAGTAATTAAAATTTCGTTTTCTTTATCGATCGTATCGTATTCCATCACCGTTGAAGAAGAAGCAACGGTATTCACTACATAACGGCCAATCGACAAAATTTGTTCGTTATCAGTTTTGATTTCGTAGCCACTATCAATACCTAAATGACCACCGCCATTTAATTTTAAATCGCCCACTTCTGCCATAAATTCATCGTAAAGTGTCTTACCTTCTGCACGATATTTTTCATTTAATGTATTCGCCAGATCCTGATTTTCTAAGTTTTCAATAGAAGGTACTTTAATGTTGGCATCATAATTATCTTCAGCCACTTCATATTCTGTCCAAGTCAATACTTTTATCACACTACCAACCACGGGAATTTCTGAGAGTGTGCGTGCCATTGCAGGACTTACATTTAAACCAGCTGTAAATAGCATGGCTGCAGCGGCAGATCCAAGGACCCATTGAGGTGTACGATTTTTTTTCTTTTTTCGACCTTGCTTAAGTGCTTTTTCAACCACGAAGTCTAGCTCTTTTGGAATCGGGACTTTCATATATTGTTTTTCTAACTCCTGTAATTTTTTATCCATGTGCAGTTTCTCCCTTCACATCTTCCAATTGGATTTTCAATAGTTTTAATGCTTTATAAAGACGCGATTTGGCTGTACTCAACTTAATGTCGAGGATGTTCGCCACGTCAGCGAGTTTTAAATCCTCGAAATAATGGAGAATGACAACCTCTCGATACATTTGCGGGAGTTCATCCAACGCATGCTCCAAGTCAACATTCTCATAAACATCCTCTTGAGCAGGTGTTAAATATTGTAATGTATCATCATCTGTCACTTGTAAGCGTTTATGCTTACGTAAAAAATCTATGGCTGTACGGACAACTATTTTATAAAACCAGCTTTTCATATAGGTCACATTCTCAAGTCGATCTAATGAAAGCATGGCTTTTTGGATACTGTCTTGTACAACATCTAGTGCGTCCTGTTCATTTTTTGTATAGCTATACGCGAGCAAATAAAAACGCTCTTTTTGTTCTCGAATGAATTGGACAAACACCTCTTCATGTTGAAATGCATTTCTTGTTCTCATGTCCAAAGAAGCTCCTTTTTAACATTGTCAAATTGTATACATTTACTAGACGTACGAGGAGAGGGAAAAAGTTGATACCATGAAAAAAACTTACCCCAATTGAGATAAGTTTGATCCTTCTATAGTATTGGCATACGTTAGTATAACGGCTGATCATGAAAAATAGTCATATGTATTTTTCAAGAGTAATAGAATGGTCACAACGATAAATAATTTACGTACATAGCCACTGCCGCGTTTAATGGCAAATTTTGAACCAACAATAGCTCCTGCAATTTGCGCAAGACCCATTGGTAGTCCATAGGCATAATTTATTTGTCCTAAGTATATAAACATAAGGAGGGCAGCTACATTACTGCCGAAATTTAAAAATTTGGCGTTTCCTGCTGATTGTAAAAAATCATAGCCAACTATGAGAAAAGCAAAGAGTAGAAACGAGCCTGTCCCAGGACCTAAAAAGCCATCATAAAAGCCAATAAGTGTAATCACGAAAACAAAAATAATAGAACGCTTAGGGGTTAATTGTTTAAAGGTGGTCATACTGCCCCAGTCTTTTTTAAAGATGGTATAAATGGCAACGACTGCAAGCATAATCAGCATTAATGGCTTCAGTACACTTGGGTCCATTAAGTGGACAATCCAAGCACCCAGCATAGAGCCAAAAAAGACGAAGGGGAATAGCTTATAGACGGCTTTTATATCTAGTTTACCAGAGCGATAAAATGTCACTGTGCTAGTAAGGGAACCCATTGTACCTGCCAATTTATTGGTTGCTACTGCAGCAGAGGGAGGAAGGCCAACGAACATAAGAGCTGGTAATGAGATAAGCCCACCTCCTCCAACCACTGAATCAATAAAGGCTGCTAAAAAACCGAAGAGGATTAAAATTAATAAAATATTTACATCTAAATCAAAAGGCACAAAAGGTCATCTCTTTTCTATCATAATAATCTGATAGTAGCGAACTGAGGATAGGCTGTAAATACTCTAGCTGCTATTTTTTAATAGAAATAAATGAAGTGATTCAATAGGAAATGACGATAATTTCTACATAACTCAAAAAAATTCTACTTGGAGTCATTATTTTGATGTATTATGTAGATAATGGTGTTTTTACGTAAAGGGGACGTGATGACATGAGTTTAGGAAATCATATACGTGTATTTCTCTGTGTTGTGTTTATGGGAGTACTTGTAGGGTATGTCTTTAATGCAAAAAAAGATATAACAGATCATGAGTATATTGATACCGTAAAGGAAGGCTATTTGGAGAATTTTTCAGATGTCACAGTTCGAAATGCGTTTAATTACGCTTTTTATGAACCTTACTGGCGCTATTATGAAGCAAAAACTGGGGAGCAAGTTGTAGAATTATCAGGTGATATTACGTTTCAAGACGAAAAAGGACATGCTATTCTCCAATTTGTCGTGAACGAACAAACGCAGCAATTTTCCCTAGAGGCAATGAAATTTAAAGAAGTCGTATTAAACCAGCAACAACAACAAAAGCTTGTTGGCATGGTCTATCACACTTGGGAAAAGAAACAACTAGCTTATGAGTAAGGTTTTTTATTTTGTAAATCATCCAAACTGTATTACAGTAAAAGGGGGAGCTAGAGACAGAGAGGATGTTTTACATGAGATTAAGTATTTTAGATCAAATGCCGATTCCAAAAGGTCATTCTGCAGAAGAGGCCTTCCAACGTACAGAACAGCTGGCATTGCTAGGTGAAGAGCTTGGCTATCACCGTATGTGGCTTGCTGAACACCATAATAGCCAGTCATTGGCGAGTTCAGCTCCTGAAGTAACTGCTGCTTTTTTAGCTGCTAAAACACAGCGGCTTCGCATTGGTACGGGTGGTGTCATGATGATGCATTATTCACCCTATAAGCTAGCAGAGGTCTTTAAAACATTATCGGGGCTGGCACCCAATCGTATTGATTTTGGTGTGGGGAGAGCTCCTGGTGGTGATCATGCCGCTATCTATGCCTTGGCAGAGGGAAGACGACAACGCTTCACAGAACAGTATGATAAGCTAGAAATCATATTAAAGCTAATGAATAATCAAAAAACAGGTGAACATGTCTATGATCAAGTCGTTGCAGCTCCTGCTCATATTTCATTACCAGAGGCTTGGTTACTAGGTTCTAGTGGTCAGAGCGCAATGCAGGCTGGCCAGCTGGGAGTAGGCTATTCGTATGCACAATTTTTCACGGGCAATATGTCAAAGGATATCTTTGATGCCTATAAAGCCTATTTTACGCCTTCTTATTATATGGATAAACCACAAATCATTGTGACATATGCAGCAACAGTTGCCCCAACCCTAGAAGAAGCGGAATATTTAGCTAAACCGATTGATATTTCTCGTCTTCAATTAATGAAAGGGCAAATCATTCAAACGATGTCACCCGAAGAGGCGAAAGATTATCCATTAACTGAAATGGATAAATTGACGATTGACAATAATCGCAAGGCGAATCTTGTCGGGACACCCCAAGACATTGCTGCTTTTTTAAGCGCTGAGCAAGAACGCTATGGCTTTGATGAAGTGATGCTAAATTGCAATCAATATGAATTAGAAAGTCGTTTAAATACCTATAGATTCCTTGCAAAGGAATTAATTGGATAAGAGAAAAAGCCATATTCATCTGAATATGGCTTTTATGTATTTAGCTGAATTAGAATAACGGCTTTACAATTAGAAAAACCCGGAAATGAATTTCCGGGTCTGATTACCACTTACATTTTCTGCTCCATGACACACTGCCTCGCTTCCGCATAGGATCTTAAGATATTCCTAAGAAATCTGTACTTTAGCTTATTCAGTTTTGATGGTCCTTCTGAGTTATCGATCAATCGCACTCATCGGGTTAACCCTCCTAGTCATTGGATTTGAAGTGAAATCTTTAATAGTATAGCTCAACTTCTATTTCTTATACCTCTTGTGAACATAAAATATTTTTTGTGCTAAAAAATAATTACAAGAAAACATACAGTCATTACCAGTTAACAATGAAGATAAAAACACTCGTCTGTTTGAAGAAAAGTATATTTGCATCCATGATGTATGCTACTTGTACAACTGGCTGTGATTTTAATTATTGATAGATATTTCCATAAATGTGGTTGACTTAAAATGTGTATTAAGCATATAATACATTTCAAGAAGTGTATTAACTGTTTAATACATTTTTTTATTGTCGGTGTATTAAGCACTTAATACGCTGAGGTGTTAACGAGAGAAAAAATATGTTCATGTTGATAGGTGCAACCCATCATTCTACATACTGTGTATTAAGTGTTTAATACGCGGAATTAATTTTTGAGGAGTTGAGTTATTTGACTATAAATTTTAATAATCGGGACCCGGTGTATGTCCAAGTGATTCGGCATTTGAAAGAACAAATTGCCAAGGGATTTTATGAGCCAGGTCAGGAGATTCCATCCAGAAGGGAATTAGCCAATCAGTTAAAGATTAACCCAAATACTGCGCAACGAGCTTATAAGGAAATGGAGGAACAAGGATTGATTTTTACAGAGGGGAATATGCCTAGCTGCATTACGAAAGATGAAGCAGTCCTTAAAAATGTCCGTGAGGAATTGATTATCGAAGCGGTTGACTTATTTTTAGGCTCTATTAAATCTATCGATGTGCCTTTAGCCGAAGTATTGGAACTTGTAAAGAAAAAACATGATGCCGAAAGCGGAGAAGCGGAGGAGTCGAAATGATAGAAGTAAAAAATGTTAACAAGAAATACGGCAGGAAACAGGTTTTAAAAGACATTTCTTTTACTGCAGAAAAAGGAGAGATTACTTGTTTAATAGGAATAAATGGTGTAGGTAAGACGACCATTATGAAAGCTATTATGGCGCTCACACCAATTAATAGTGGTGAAATTTTAATGGATGGAGAAAAAATCACAAAAGAAAGTTTTGAAAAAATAACCTTCATCCCAGACACAATAACGATGTTGCCACAAATGAAAATCAATGAAGCTTTTGCGTTCATGGCTGATTTTTATAAAAGCTGGAATCCTCAGAGGGCAGAAGAATTACTACAATTTTTTAAACTTGATCCGAATGAACGTATTGCTAACTTATCGAAAGGAAATACAGCAAAAGTGAATATGCTACTGGGATTGTCACTTGATGTCGATTATTTACTGATGGATGAACCATTCTCTGGCATTGATATTTTCTCTCGTGAGCAGATTGCAGAGGTGTTTACAAGCCATTTAATTGAAGAACGTGGTGTCATTATAACAACGCATGAAATTAGTGATATTGAGCATTTGATTGATAAAGCAGTCCTTATTGATGACGGTGCAGTATTGAGGGAATTTAGCGTGGAGGAAGTACGTGAAAATGAAGGGAAATCAGTGGTTGATGTGATGAGGGAGGTATATCGAGCATGAAAAACTATTTAAAACTTGTTAATTTTGAAGTAAATCGATTTTTTAAATTGTATTTGATTTTAATAGGCTTGACCATGCTCAGCCAGCTTATAGGAGCGGGAATTATCTCACAAACCTATATGAAAAATGCTAAACAGTTGATGGCAGAAAACCAGTTATCCATGAACCAGTATGTGGAACAATACGGGACTTTTTCTTTCGATCGATTCACTGATTCAGAATGGTTTCTGCTGCCAATCTTTTTTTGTATCGCCATGTTGATGATTTATGTTTTCTTTATTTGGTATCGAGATTGGTTTGGTAAAAATACATTTATTTACAGATTATTCATGTTACCAACTGAAAGAATCGCCATTTATTTTGCGAAATTAACGACGATTATGCTTTTAGTTCTTGGCTTGATTGCTTTGCAAATCTTGCTAATTTTGATGGAAAAACAAATAGTGAATAAGATTATACCAATAGACCTCCAATCAAATTTCTCAATTTATGCTAGTTCTACTTTAAATATGTGGAGGTGGCTGTATCCGACTAGCTTTACAGAGTTTATCCTGGTATATGCACTTGGGTTACTTTTCGTGGCAGTAATATTTACCGCGATTTTAATTGAGCGAAGTTATGGTTTAAAAGGGATTTTTTACGCTATTTTTTATGGCTTACTGTCACTTGGGGTATTTTTTGCTCCAATCCTATTAGTTAATGTTTATACAAATTACTTTTACCCACTTGAAATTTTCTTAATGGTACTGGTAACGAGCATGATCGTTTTAGGCAGTGCCATTTGGATTGCGAATCATTTATTAAAATATAAAATCAGGGTCTAGAGGAGGTATAACAATGAAAAAATATTGGAAAACAATCAGTATTTGTTTCTTCATCGTGGTGTTTATCAGTTCTTACTATATCCAAAAAACAGCAATGGCTTCTAAAAATGATAGATCCTATAAAATTGAAACGATCAGCGGAAATAAGGAAGAAATCGAAAATCTTATTCTTCAAACAAGTTATCAGAGTAATGATCTTTATCATATGTTGTACATATCAAAGGATGGTTCCACGAATCCCAATAATCAGTCTTTTTTTAGAGATTTGATGGCACCGAATGAACCTATGATTCTTCGAAAATATATTGAGGAACACCGTAATTTTATGCGCGGGAAAGAATTTGATCCAAGAAAATATTATGAAGACAAATCACGTTTGATTTACACAACGTTTTTAGATGATGGTGGAAAAGAAGCTAGCAATGTCGTAACGCTTCAAATTGATATACTTGATAAAAATACAAATGACAGTTCTTCCTTTAAAATCGATATACCAGTTAAAGCAAGCTATGATTGGATTAATGTGAATGACGTTTACGTGGGAAATGGAAAAATAAATATATTAACAACCAACTATTTATCAGCCAATTATCTTATAAAAGGTAGGGAAGAGTTGCATGTCTATTCGATTGATGAGAACAAGAAGGAATTAGTAAAGGATGCCATCCTTGCAGAATTAGTGTCAGAAGAAAGAGGCACTTCCAGTATCCGTATTTTTAATGAATACAATACTACTACTCAAAACGAAAATTATTATTTATATATGGTAGAAAAATACAGTGATCGAAAAGAAGATACTGAGCTAGAAGTTATCTCTAGTCAAATATATCTCTATAATAATGCCAAGAATGAAGCAGAGGAATGGACTATGCCAGAAGAATTAAAACCCTATCGGAAGTCAATGCTGATTCATAAAGAAACGATATACATTCCTGTTTATTCAGCCAATGGACTAACATTGAATCGTTATCATATTGAAAAGAAGCAGTGGGAAGAACCCTTAACCCTTCAATATTCAAGCATTGCGAATGAGAATGATGCTCCATATTTACGTATAGCAGAGGGAAAATTTTATTTAGTATATCGTGTTTCTGATGGACAGTGGTTGTCTATCGTTGATTTACGTACAGGTGGATTGATTTATGAAGGGAAAATCATTTCCGAAGACAAAAAAAATCAAGAGGCGGATTCCTCTCTTAGGATCGAACAATTATATACGATGCATTAAAGAGCAGGCATAAGGACAACCTACAATTTATAACGCCATATGTAAAAGAAACTCCATGTTGATCAGTCTTTGTTCAACATGGAGTTTCTCTCGTTATCGATGAACTTATACACGAGCAGAGCCACTCACAAACGCGGCATCAGGATAATACATATTTTTTACAAGTACATTTGGCCCTAAGCATTTGACTGCTGGACAATGGCAGTTAAGCGATTTTGCCAAGTCGGTTGCCATCCATTTATCAAAAATCAATGGTAGTTCGTCATGTACAATATTGCCGAGGGCTGGTGTGTCACCAAAGTCGGTAATTTAACTCCTTGTAATTACAAAGTGGCGCAAGAAAAATTAATTGTATAGAAGATAAAAGAGGATACGAAGATAGAGTTGTCAGAAATAGAGCAGATGTAAACAAAATAATAAAAAAGTTATAATAAAGATTAAGTTCGATTCCGAGATAATTTATAAATAAATGCACTTTAAAAATTATTTTATCTGTGCGAAAATTATAAGCATGGAAAGGAAGTTTTTTATATGTTTACAGTACAGAAAACTCATGATGAATGGGAAAGTTACCATGACATTGATAGGTATGGGAAATTAACTTTATCAAATATTGAATTTACTACAACACATTTATGTAATATGAGATGTTCGCATTGTGCAGTTGGCTACACATTATTAACCAAAGAATTACCAGCATTACCTACAGAAGAAATTATCCACAAGTTAGATGAGGTGGAAACTTTACGTACAATGAGTTTTACAGGTGGAGAACCTTTAATGACTAAAAAGGGAATAAAGGAAAATTTGTTACCACTTTTGAAATACGCTAAGGGTAGGGGAATTAAGACGCAAATTAATTCGAATTTAACTTTGCCTATGTCTCATTACGAATTAATTGCTCCTTATCTAGATGTTATGCACATATCGCATAACTGGTGTGATGAAAAAGAATTTGTTGAAACAGGCTTCGCTATGATGGATAAGCAACCTTCAATTGAATATAGAGGCAATTTATATCGTAATATTTTCGACAATGCAAGGGAACTTTCCAAAGGAGGGATGTTTGTATCAGCAGAAACAATGTTAAATCGTAATACTGTCCCCTATATGGAGAAAATTCATAATGAAGTGGCTAACGAAATGTTATGTAAGCGACACGAAATTCATCCTATGTATGCTAGTGACTTCGCTGAAAATTTAGAAGTTATTAGTTTGGAGGAATACAGAAAAGTTGTGAATGAAATTCTTGATTATAGAAATAAAGACATATGGGTATTGTTTGGTACATTGCCATTTTACCCTTGTAGTCAAGATGAGCGAGATTTAGCGTTAATCAAGCGAATCAATAGTGAACATAATATAACAATCAGAAATGATGTTGATGGACGATCAAGAATGAATTTAAATATTTTCACTGGGGATATATCGGTTACGGATTTCTCAGATGACGGTTCGGCTTTCGGAAATATAAAAAATGAATCATTACCTCAAATTTACGAACGGTGGTTAGATTCCAATATTTCTAAATCAATTAATTGCCACTGTCCAGCAGTCAAATGTTTAGGGCCAAATGTAATTGTAAAGAATATGTATTATCCTGATAAAACATTTATTAGTGGCTCAGTTAAATAATGAAATGAAGACCTCCATTGGAATAACCATTGGAGGTTTCTTAGGGATATACTATATAATTTTTCTACTCAGTTTAAATTTAAAAGTTTGTCAAAACACAATTTACTTGTACCTTAATACACAAAGACAAAGGCCTACAGCCTGTTATCACAGGCTTTGTGTCTTTGTAAGACCATTCTTTTTAAACAGTCGTTTTACTCTTTATCTGAATTTGAGGTTTTGTCATAAAATGTAACAAGAAATTGTTGGCTGATCTTAGTTTACTGACATGGTGTTGATTGATTAAACAGCAGTAGTACCCCAAAATATACTGATTCCAAAAGCTACTACTACTCCAGCAAAAATCCAACCCATAGCGTACTTCCTTAGTCTAAAGTTATTTATACTCAACATTAAAAAGCAAAAAGTCATAACAACTTGTATCCAAATTGGTCTATCAAAACTCTCTTTATGCCAAATGAAAGAATAAAGAACCCCGATAACCATAATAGACAGCACTACTAACGCAATTCTATTAAATATGCTAGACTTTTGCAAACCTATAAACCTCCTTAATATGGCTTTGTATTAAAATACCAATCACCAGTACCTCTTAATTGTTCATTCATACTAAAACCTGCAACGGAAGCAATTACTCTAACGTTATCGTTTCTAATTGCATGGTATTTTGTTCCATATCCTGTATCAACTAGACCCTTAGTTCTGTACTGATCATATGTGATTTTCCCAGAAAATGTCTTAGATACTATAAGTGTGGCGAACCCTACAGCCCCAGCCCAATTTCCTATTACTGATGCAATTTGTTTTTTAGTAATTGCAGCTCCGATAATTCCTCCAATTGCAATAACACCACCAATTACTGTCACAATATCAGATACATCTGTGACCATTTTATCGAAATTGATTTTTGCAGTTGACATATAGACAGGTGTATAATCATCTGCTTTATAAGCACTAAATATAGGTTGGGAATCATCATTGACTTTAGTAGGGTCAACAAACTCTTCAAAAGATAATTCCACTTTTTCTCCGTCCATTATAGCAAAAGAATCACCTTCATTATATTCAAATGTATGAATTTTGTTACCAGTTGTAGTAGTTAACAACATTTTATCACCATTATATTCAATGTTAAAATCTGTTTCACCTTCATCATAAACTAATGTGAATGTTTGGCCAGATTCGGTAAAATTTAAGTTCTCTATATTAGAAAACTCATTCTCATTAGAAGCTGCAAACGTATTTTGTGTACCAGCCAATGATAATGGACCAGCTAAAAGCAATGCTGCGACTATGTTACCTGTAAGTATTTTTTTGTGTGGACGGATAAGCATGTGTATAAAGCGCATACATGTTCTAATATTCTGTCATAGGGCATTTTACTGTTATTTTTCATAAAAAACGTTATCATGATATAGAGTAAATAGTCACAATGCATCGAAGAAAGTGGGAATGAACATGACGAAATATGAGATATTATTGTTTGACGTAGATGATACATTACTAGATTTTGATTTAGCTGAAAATGCAGCACTTGACCGCATGTTCAGAGAGGAAAAGATAGCCACTACGCCCGAGATGATAGCGCGCTACAAAGAAATTAATGAATCGATGTGGCGAGCTTTTGAGCGTGGGGAAGTGACAAAAAATACACTACATAATACAAGATTTGCGGTTGCTTTAAAGGAATTTGGGATGGAGGTCGATGGCGTCTACTTTGAATCGCTATTCCAACAATACTTACAGGAAGCACATCATTATGTAGAGGGAGCTTATGAAGTCATCGCTCAACTAGCCAATCACTATCATTTGTATGTCGTCTCAAATGGCGTAACGCTGACACAGAATAAACGACTAGTGGATGCCGATTTAGCACAATATTTTAAAGGCATCTTTATCTCCGAGCAAACGGGCTATCAAAAACCAATGCCTGCCTTTTTTGATTATGTATTTGAGCGGATTGAGCATTTTGATAAAGCTAAAACGCTTATAATCGGCGATTCTTTGACATCAGACATTAAAGGCGGATTGCTGTCAGGCATTGATACATGTTGGTTTAACATCCGCAATGTTGAAAATACGAGTGATATTGAACCACATTATGAAATTAAAAAATTGCATGAGTTACATGAGCTATTGCATACAAAAATAGCACTATATTAAGACAGAAGGCACTTCCTTTGTTCCGTGGACAGAGGAGGTGTTTTTTTATGTCTTTAAGATTTATTTTTGAATATCTACTTTACAAAAAGTCATGAATCATTTAAAATTCGATTTTGAATGATAATAGTAATCATTACTATTTAAATGAAGGGGAAAGTATATTGAAAAAAATAATGAGTTTACTAGTTCTATTGATTGTGAGTGGAAGTATGCTTGTGGCCTGCGGAAATTCAGATGACAAGACAAAAAAAGACAAGGCAAAAGGTGAAAATGAACATGTTTTAACCATTTCTTGGCCAAAGGATATTGGAGAAGTAAATCCACACCTGTATGCACCAAATGAAATGTTTGCTCAGGCAATGTTATACGATCCGCTTGTACGCTATGGAAATGATGGGCAAATAGAGCCAGGATTAGCAACAGCATGGGAAATGTCTCAAGACGGTAAGAGCTACATATTTACATTACGAGACAATGTCTTGTATTCAGACGGCTCTCAGCTTACGGCAGACAATGTTAAACGTAATATCGAAACTGTAGTGGAGAATATTGCACCGCATAGTTGGCTAGAAGTGGTGGCAGTCATTGATCGGGTAGAAGTCTTAGATAAGCTGAAATTACAGATTCATTTAAAAGAGCCTTACTATCCATTTTTACAGGAGTTAACGTTGATTCGTCCATTACGTATGTTAGGGGATAGTGGCTTCCCAGCAAGTGGGACAACCAAAAATGGCATTGAAAAAGCGGTTGGAACAGGTCCTTGGATTTTAACTGATTACAAGCAAGACAATTTTGCTGAGTTTTCACGTAATGAGCATTATTGGGGAGAGAAGCCTAAGCTAGAAAAAGTCATCGTCAAAATTATTCCTGATTCACAAGCACGTATGATGGCACTTGAAAAAGGAGATATTGATTTAATTTTCGGAAGTGGTCAATTAGCACCTGAGGAACTCCGAGCTTTGGAGAAAAATCCCCAATATCAAACGCTAATTTCTGAACCTTCCTCTACTAGAATACTATCTTTCAATTCAGACTATGGCGTGACGCAAGATAAAGATGTCAGACTTGCTTTGCAGTATGCTTTTGATCGACAAACAATTATTGAACATGTATTAAATGGCATTGAACAAGAGGCCAAGTCTTTATTTGCTCCAGGATTTCCGTATAGTGATATTCCATTTGAGTCTTACAGCTATGATTTAGAAAAAGCCCAGCAACTATTGGATAAAGCAGGCTGGATCTTTGAAGAAGGGGCTCCGTTTCGATCCAAAGACGGTCAAGCACTGACCATCACAATTCCATATAACAGTAATGACCAAGTGCATAAATCTATATTTGAATATTTACAGGGCGCATGGCGTGAATTAGGCGTAGATGTCAAATTGATTGGAGAAGAAGATCAACTTTTCCGAACGCGAAGTAAAACAGGTGAGTTCAATGTCATTATGAATGATACGTGGGGGGCACCTTATGATCCCCATATGTATTTACGAATGATGACGGGGGAAAAGCAAATTGGCCATTATGCGTTAAAAGGCACAGCACATTCAGAACAATTAGCAGCAAATATTGCGAAAGTGATTCGCTCAACTGATGAATCAGAGAGACAGAGCCTGTATGAAGCCATTTTACAAACCATTCATGAAGAGGCGATTTTCATGCCATTATCTTATCGGACAAATTATTTGGTGGCCAATCAACGTCTAGCCAATTTATCGTTTTCTATGCAGCAATTTGAAGTGCCGCTGAATCAATATGAGGTGAAGTAGTCAAAATGGTGCCATTTTTTGTTAAACGGATAGCAAGTATGTTACTGGCGTTGTTTGGTATTACCATCATCGCCTTTGGATTAATTCGCTTTATTCCTGTTGATCCTGTTGAAGCTTATTTTACAATCAATCAAATTCCTGCTACTGAAGAGGCCATGACAAGTATGCGTGAAGAAATGGGGCTAGATCAACCTTTGTGGATGCAATATATTGCTTGGCTCAGCCATGCATTGCAATTAGATTTTGGAACATCCTTTGTATCGAAAAAGGCCGTGGCAACAGAACTATTTCAACGCTTTGAGACAACATTACTTTTAGCGGTAACAGCATTGGTCATAATTATTGTCATTAGCTTTTCTATTGGCATTTGGTCTGCAAGAAAAAACGGTGGATGGCTCGATTGGTTTACACGTACAGCTATCTTTACAATTGCCTCTATGCCAAGTTTTTGGCTGGCCTTTCTCTTCATTTATACAGTGGCCTTGAAATGGGGCGTCTTACCACTCATGGGTTGGGGAAGTTTTGCTCATGTCATTTTACCATCGATAACACTGGCTTTAGGATTTATCCCTTATTACATTAGGCTCATCCGCTCAAGCATGAGAGAAGAAATGAAGAAACCGCATGTTCTATTTGCCCGTGCAAGAGGTGTAAAAGAAACGGTTATTTTGCGTACACATATTTTCAAAAGCATTTTACCACAACTTATCACATCCCTTGCCATGACCTGTGGAGGCCTATTAGGGGGTGCAGCGATTATTGAGAATGTTTTTGCCATTTCTGGCGTGGGACACTTTATTGTGGAGGCCATGTTAGCAAGGGACTACGCTGTACTACAAGCTTTTATCGTCATCATTGGGGGATTGTATATCACTATCAATTTTATAGCAGATATACTATGTGCGGTTGTTGATCCACGTGTCAGGCTGAAAGGAGGCGCTCTATAGTGAAAAAAAATTTGCCACTCATCATCAGTAGCTTGCTCGTACTCATACTGGTGGTAATGGCTCTATTTGCTCCTTGGTTAGCGCCTCATGATCCTTATACAACAGATATAGCCAATAAATTACAGGGATTTTCTATGCATTACCCCTTAGGTACAGATCACCTGGGGCGCTGTGTGCTCTCTCGTTTATTATTTGGTACGCGCACCTCTCTGCTGCTAGCCTCTGGCGTACTATTCATTACCTTAATCATTAGCATCATCGTAGGGTGTCTGGCAGGGTACATCGGTGGGCTGGTTGATCTAGTATTAATGCGTATTTGTGATGTTCTTCTCTCCATTCCTGATTTTATTTTTGCCCTTGTCATTGTAGGTGCGTTAGGTGGTGGCGTTAAAAATATGTTTGTGGCAATTTGTTTTGTGTCGTGGGTAGGTTTTGCGCGTATCATTCGCAATATGGTGCGTTCTTTAAAAGAAAGCACTTATGTACAATATGCACGGCTGACAGGTGTACCGAAACGAAAAATTATAAGGAGGCATATATTGCCGTTTGTCTTTCCACAAATATTTTTGTTAAAACTAATCGGGCTTGGCTCCACAATACTTTTAATTTCGGAGCTGTCGTTTTTAGGGCTAGGTGTTACGGCACCGATGGCAGAATGGGGCATGATGATTAATGATAGTAAAACCTATTTAATGAGTGAACCAACGCTTATGTTTATACCAGGTATCATGATCTCATTAACCGTTCTTATTTTTAATTGGTTTGGGGATGCCCTTCGTACGGCTATGGACGCCAAAGTATAAGAAGAAGAGGTGACAATATGTTAGAGATAAGGGATTTGTCAATTACGCTTCAAACAGCACGGGGACCTAAAAAAGTTGTGCAGCATGTTGATTTCCAGATTCCAACTGGTACAACGCTTGGTATTGTCGGGGAAAGCGGTAGCGGTAAAACGATGCTATGTTATGCCATCTTGCAACTGTTTCGGGAGTCCCGAAACTATGAGGGAGACATTTTATTGGAAGGGCGTTCCTTAATGGAAATGGATGAACAGCAGTTGCGAGGCCTTCGGGGCAATGACGTGGCATGTATATTGCAGAATCCTATGGCTATGTTTAATCCTATTATAACAATAGGAGACCATATGATTGAAACAGTACAGGCACACCGATCGCTCAGTAAAAAACAAGCATTGCACATAGCAACTGAGCAACTTGCTTTTTTTCAATTGACCGATTCAAGACTGTTAAAAAAATATCCTCACGAGTTAAGCGGAGGCATGCTTCAACGTGTCATGATTGCCATGGCTATGAGTCTTCGTCCAAAGCTTTTGCTTGCAGATGAGCCAACAACAGCCCTTGATACGATGACACAGTTCAAGGTTTTAGAAGAATTGTCTCATTGTCAGCAACAATATCAGACAACGATGCTGATTGTGTCACATGATCTTGGCGTCATTGCCCGAATGGCAGATCAAATTGTTGTTATGCGAAGAGGGAAAATCATGGAATATGGTCCAGCCGAACGGCTATTACAAAACCCTGTTCATTCCTATACCAAAGCATTAGTCGCAGCGAAAAGGAAGGATGATCAACTTGAAAAACTTGTGGATAGCTGGTCAGGTGATACAAACGGAATTCTATATGAACTAGACACGAACTATTGGGTAAGACAGGAGGAAAACCGATGTTAGAAATCCAACAAGTATCTAAAACCTATCGAAAAAAGAGATTGTTTGGGGAACATGAAACAATAGAAGCTGTGAAAAATATGTCATTCACCTTGAAGCAAGGGGGTTGCTTAGCCATTGTCGGAGAGAGCGGTAGTGGCAAAACCACACTAGGAAAGCTGATAATAGGTATGGAAAAGCCAGATAGCGGTACCATTCACTTCGATCATATTAATCTAGCAACGACATCTAAAGAAGAGAAGAAGCTATTACAAAAAAATATTCAAATCGTTTTTCAAGATTGCCATAGTGCTGTGAATCCGAAAATGAAGATTCAAGACATCATTGCAGAGCCAATGAATTGTCATTTACAGTTGACAAAACAACAGCAGCTAGAAAAAATAAAGGAGCTTTTAGTACAGGTGGGACTATCTGAGAGAGATGCTCAAAAATACCCTCATCAATTAAGTGGTGGTCAGTTACAGCGAGTGACCATCGCAAGGGCGATAGCAACAGACCCTAAGCTCATTATCTTGGATGAATCCATTAATAGTTTAGATATATTGGTACAAATCAGTATCCTAAAACTTCTGAAACAATTGCAACAGGAGAGAGGCTTCAGTTATTTATTTATTACTCACGATTTACACGCAGTTAGTTTGTTTGCAGATGAAGTAGCTGTTGTAGACCAGGGTGAAGTGGTGGAATTTCTTCATGATGTGTCTCAAATTCCATGTATGATCCATCCGATAAGCCAACGCTTATTAGCCTCTAGATTACCTATAAATCGTCAAGAAATTTCTTCGTTGCAAGGGGAGCAAGTGTCATGAAATTTCAGCCTTTATCCCTTCGCATGATGCAATTATATGGGCTTGCGGTTATTTTTTTTACCGCCAATGCCGTGTTGACAGTTATTTTTCCATTAGAAGCAGCGGATGGGGGGTACTTGGAGGGTGAAATTGGAGTCATGATGGCCATGTATATGCTTGTTTGTATGCTATTAAGACCTTTTGCTGGCCAAATGGTCGCCAAGCATAGTCCTTATACGATTATGCAATGGCTGTTAGTAGGCCATGCACTTGCACTGCTTATCTATGTCATATTTGGTATTGATAGTGTTTTTTTAGTACGAGTCCTACAGGGTATCATCACCGCTTTCTTTTCTATGGCGATGCAGCTAGGTATTACAGTTGTCTTACACGACCATGATCGGGGGCAAGGCATGTCGATGTATTCCTTATCCAGTGTTGTACCTGGTTTATATGGACCTGCAGTAGCGCTACTCTTGTGGACGCAATTGGATAGACAGGATTTATTAATCTTTGTGGTTATGTTGGCTCTTCTGCCACTACTGTTTTTTATTGGCTCCCCTTTACCAAAAGCAAAGGAAGACACAGAAGTTGTGACAACAAGAGAGCTGATAGCCGCCATGAAGGGGGTAAAACAACACAAGGGGCTAGTCATATCAGCAATCGTTATGGTTCTTGGTGCTGCTATTTTTGGCGCCATCACCACCTTTTTACCATTGTTTATGCTGACCGAGGGAGTGGGGAATCCAGCTATTTATTTAACGTTACAGGCATTGGTCGTGGTGGGTAGTCGCTTTGTATTGCGACGCTCAATTCCTTCAGATGGACAATGGCATCCGAAATTTATTGCATGTGTGCTTTTCAGCTCCATATTGGGCACAACGTTGCTTGCTGTTTTACCTGAAATAGGATCTTTTGTCTATATTTCCGCTGTTTTCAATGGCCTTGCCTCAGCGATGCTATATCCGACAATTACTACATATATGTCGTTTGTTGTACCACAAGAATCAAGAAATGTTTTGCTAGGTTTATTTTTAGCTACCTATGATTTAGGCTTTGGGTTGGGTGGGTTTTTGATGGGCTTTATTGTGCAATTTACATCCTATATGGTCATGTTTATGGTTTGTACGGTTTTAGCGATTATCGCACTCTGTGTTGTATTGCGTAACGGTAATCCTGAGAGGCAAATTATCACTACCATACTGACAAAATAATCGCGTGCTTGCTATGTATAAAATACAATAGAAAAGGCAAAACCTTTTATGAGACTAGTTTCCATGAAAGGGGAAATATTCGATGAATATGGTTTTAACTGCCAGTAAACGTCAAAAGGGACAACAATCTTCTTTAACACAGCTTCGACAAAATGGGGGCATTCCAGGTGTGGTTTACGGCTTTCAAATGGAATCAACGGCAATTATGTTAGATG
The DNA here is from genome assembly GCF_001705465.1 of Lysinibacillus sp. AR18-8. Lineage (NCBI taxonomy): Bacteria > Bacillati > Bacillota > Bacilli > Caryophanales > Bacillaceae > Lysinibacillus > Lysinibacillus sp. AR18-8. Next base: position 57,999 of record NZ_MDGU01000017.1, on the reverse strand, counting down.
CGAGAGCCTTTGCAAAAATGTTAGCTACACACGGTACGAAAAGTGTTTTCCAATTAGATGTTGAAGGAAAACGCATTAATGCAGTTTTAACAGAGGTACAACGTTGTGCATTAAAAGGGAATGTTAAGCATGTGGATTTTAAATCCATCAATATGTCAGAGGAGCTAGAAGTGGATATTCCAGTGACTGTAATTGGGGATGCAGTTGGAGTTGCTGATGGCGGATTCCTGCTCCAGCCTAATCGTGAAGTGCGTATTAAAGTGAAGCCAACTGACATTCCAGAAACCATTGAAATAGATGTTACAAATGTTGCAATTGGGACTTCTCTATACGTCGGAGATATTCGTCAACAGTTCTCGTTTGAAATTTTACAAGAGGATGACTACACACTTGTGACGATTACACCACCGGCTGCTGAAAACGTACAGGAAGATGATACAGTGGACGATACACCAGAAGTGATGGAAGCAACAGGACAAAATACTGCTGAACCAGAAGCATAAAGGAAAGAGGAGCCTCCTTACACTACGTAAGGGGCTCCTTATTATTTGCTATAAAAATTGCTGTATGGATTTACGATAACGATAATAGAGTGTGATGTAAATACTACAAGTTGCTAAAAATAGCCATGGTGGAAGAAAGCGCATGATGGCAAAGGGTGTTTCAAATAAAAAAGCAAAAAGGAAAGCAGAACCTTCTTTATCCCATAAACCTGGGGTATAATATGCGCTTTTTATACTGAAAAAGGGAGCGACGTTATCGGTGCCATTAAAAATCATTAAGAAGATAAGGGAGAGTATTGCCCAATTGCTTGCATGTTTCATTAAACGTTTATATTTCGCAATGTGGGAATCATTATCTGAAAATAATTCATCATTACCATCTTTACTTTTTGTCCAATAAAAAGTGCCATCATATGATTTTTCTTTTACTATACGCCAGCCAAAATCCTCATGTAATTGCTTATAGGTAGCTTTCTTTTCTTTCCGAAGCTCCTGCTGACAATCAATCCGAATAACTTGTTCAAGATCTTCAGTAGGCTGAAATGTATAAATACCTGCTGAGTTTATGTGAGAGCATAGCCAACCCTTGGCTAACATTTCGTTTAACCAACGCTCTTCCTTTTCGATATCAAAAAAGATTTTAAACTTTATCATGTTCGCCAGCTCCCTCGTATAAAGATAAAATGCGCTGCAATCTTTGTTGCTCTGCCGCTAATATTTCTAGACCCTCTTCTGTGGTTTGATAAACCTTGCGTCTTGTATCCTGGGTCTCAACAGGCGCGATCCAATGATATTTTAATAAATTTTCAATGGCTCCATACATAGTGCCGGCAGCAATCCTTACACTACCTGCGCTCATTTCCTCGATTTTTTGCATCATGGCATAGCCATGTAGCGGTTCACGTAAGGCAAGTAGAATATAATGCATGGTTTCGGATAAAGGTAATAATTTATGTTTTTTCACATCTTCACCTCAAATATACAGTTGGACTATATAGTTTGATTATATATAGTTGAACTGTATATTTCAACTGTAAAAAAGACAATGCAAAAATGCATTGTCTTTAAAGTTTAGACAACAGCGCTTTTCACGCCTGTCCATCGCATAAATAATTTTTCGTTATAGGATAAGGCAAATTGTACGATTGGTCCAAGCCCAAATGCCATAAATACCGTACCGATGCCTATAGGACCGCCAAGTAGGAAGCCAATGATTGCAACTGTTACTTCCATTGTTGTACGAGAGCGAGTCACACTCCAGCCAAGCTTATGAACCATCATCAGCATGAGTGTATCACGCGGTCCAATACCTAAATTTGCTACCATATACATTCCACAGCCCCAGCCTAGTAACACTAACCCTGTAAGGTAAGAAATAAGTTGCATCCAAAAACCATCAATATCAGGTAACCAATAGTTGAAAATATCAATAAAAATGCCTGCCAAAAACATATCGATAAACGTTCCAGGTAAAGGGAACTTTTTCGTAATCAGCATATCAAACGCTAAAATAGCAAGTCCCAAAATAATGGACCATGAACCGATTGATAGGCCTACTGTTTTTGTTAAGCCAATATGTAGTACATCCCATGAGCCCACTCCAAAGAGTTGGCCTTTAATTGTTAATGTGATACCAAAAGAAAGTACGATAATGCCTGTTATGAAAAACAAACAGCGCGTAAAAAAAGCTTGTTTCATTTTTAACCCTCATTCATTCGAAAATTCCTGTTGTCCATCCAGTTATTATAACAATAGATTTTCAATATGCCCGAAGATTGTCATTTCACATTTTTCAAAAAAAGACCGTTTAGCTTTCTTGGGAGAGGGCAAAATAGATATATAGATGAAAGGATGGGATATTATGACTTCTGTACGTGATGAAATTCTAGAAGTGTTAAATCGAGAAAAGATTGGCACAATGGCGACTGTAGAAAATGGCAAACCTTACTCACGATACATGACATTCCAGCATGAAGATTTTGTATTGTATACAGTGACGAATAAGCATTCAGAAAAAATGGAAGAGTTGCGCAAAAACCCATATACCCATATTTTATATGGCTACGAAAATGGTGGCTTTGGTGATACGTATGTGGAAATAGAAGGCAAACTTACTGAAGTACATGAAGAAGGGATAAAAAATAAACTAGCCGAATTTTTTACAAGTATCTTTATTGGCAATCAGGATGAAATGGTGACATTAAAGATTGAGCCTATTCGTATGCGCTTGATGAATAAAAAAGGGCAACCACCTAAAGAGCTAGAATTTTCGAACGACCATTGATCAATGGTCGTTTTTTACTGAGGTAGCGATAAATAGTTGCAATGGCTAGCATCTTTTTGGCATGATAGTTCTTAAAAGAAAAAGGAGTATAAGTTATGTCGATAAAATTACAGCAGCTAACACAAAATGTATTATCATCTCAAGGAAAATTAGAGGCAGATTTTATACTGAGAAATGCGCAAATTGCGGATGTTTTTTCGTTAACATGGCAAAAAGCAGATATCGTCGTGAAGAATGGGATGATTGTGGCTCTAGATCGCACTAATAAGTTTCACGCTAAACAGGAAGAGGATGCGGCAGGAGGCTATGTCATTCCTGGTTTAATTGATGGTCATATACATATTGAGTCTTCTATGTTGACACCAGGGGAATTTAGTCGCGTTTTACTTCCTCATGGGATTACAACGGTAATGACAGATCCTCATGAGATCGCCAATGTCGCAGGAGCAGAAGGCATTCAATTTATGCTCGATGATGCACAAAAGGCAGATATGGATATTTTTGTGATGCTGCCATCAAGTGTGCCAGGTACACAGTTTGAAAATGCAGGCGCTACACTAACAGCTAAGGATTTGGCACCATTTCTACAACATGAACAGGTTCGTGGATTAGCTGAGGTGATGGATTTCCCAGCGGTATTAAATGGGCAAGAGGACATGCTTCAGAAAATTTTATTATCGCAGGAAGCAAATTTAGTCATTGATGGGCATTGTGCAGGCTTACAAAGCGAACAAATTACAGGCTATCGAGCTGCGGGTATTCACACAGATCATGAATGTGTAACGGCTGAGGAAGCCATTGACCGTGTAGAGCAGGGGATGTATGTGCTAATCCGAGAGGGCTCAGCCGCGAAAAACTTACGTGACTTATTGCCAGCTGTCCAGTCGCATAATGCTCGTCGCTTTGGATTTTGTACAGATGATAAATATGTGGATGAGTTAATCGACGAAGGCAGCATCAATTATGATATCGCCATGGCAATAGCTGAAGGGATGCAACCATTGCAAGCAATCCAGTTAGCAACCGTTAACACCGCAGAATGCTATCGTTTATTAGATCGAGGTGTACTTGCACCAGGCTATAAGGCAGATTTTGTGTTAATAGAGAATTTGTCAACAATGCAGGCAAAGGCCGTATGGAAAAATGGGCAGAAAGTGGCTGAAAATGGTAAAATGCTGACAAATCATCAAGAGCCAGTTGTGCCTGCTCATATCCATCAATCTGTCCATTTACCAACCATTACAAAGGATAGGCTACAACTAGCATTCACAAAGGGTACAAAGGCAAATGTAATGGAGATTGTGCCGAATCAGCTAATTACCAATCATGTAATAATGGATGTACCTGTAAAGGATGGTGTTTTCGTCCCTTCTGTAGAACAAGATCTACTGAAACTAGCCGTCATCGAACGTCATCATCAGCTACACACGACAGGTTTAGGAATTGTTAAAGGCTTTGGCTTACAAAAAGGAGCAGTAGCCACAACAGTAGCTCATGATTCCCATAATGCCCTTGTTCTAGGAACAAATGATGAGGATATGGTCCTGGCGCTTACACGCATTCAGGAAATCCAAGGGGGCTTTGTGATCGTTGCGGATGGCCAAATTCTAGCGGAGATGCCATTAACCATTGGTGGCTTGATGACAGATGTACCAGCTCAACAGGCAAAGGAGCAGCTAGCAGGCTTGCACAGGGCATTAAAGACGCTTAATCCAACATTAGATTTCCATTTTCTACTAACGTTTTCTTTTGTGGCATTACCAGTTATTCCTACTTTAAAGCTAACAGATACAGGATTATTTGATGTGACAACCTTCCAGCATATCACGGTAGAAGCATAGATAAAAAAACGACCTACTAGCTTTCATTAAGCTTTTAGGTCGTTTTCTTATATTGCTTATTTAGTGCTAGCTCTCATTCACCATCATTTACGAACTATAAACATGCTTACAAGTCATTGTAATATGGAATTAGTCGTAAAATTAAGGATTGCGTGTTGATTAATTCAACCTCTTATTTGTAAGATATTTTCGTCTAAACATCCCTACTAAAAATACATACATTAATATATAAAAGGGGGTGAGATTGACAATGAAAAATAATGATCGATTTATGAAAATAGTTAGTATTCCTACTCCTTTATATGAATCATTATTAGGTCAATATTTTGTTGGGCAAACCGAATTAATTACCTTAAAAAAAGGAAGAAATGCGTGGGGAAGCTTAAGTAATCCTAAATATTCTAATGTGGATTTGTTTGTAAATGCGTTTACCATTACTAATTATTCTAAACAACCTATTCTGGCTGAAATTTGGTTTAATGCAATACCTCCTGGGGATTCAATGATTTCTAAAAATGTAACGCCTACTAATACAGCCATTTATCCACCACCAAATCCAGACGTTAAAATTGAATTTGCTGAACTTGTTGAAGGGCACCCCTATAAAGGAGTAAATGCGTTTAAACGAATTGTTCCACCACAAAGTACTTTAGTAAGCGATGAAGATGGAAAATTTATTTTTCCATCTGGTGAATCATTTGTAATTTTTTTAGTTACACAGGACAATGAATGTATAGAGGCTGAGATAGCATTTGGGTGGTTTGAAAAAATGAAAAAATACCATTAAATAATAAGGATATTGTTAGTAGAATATAATTTATAGTGATATTAATTAGTTAGAAAAAAGAAGCTAAAGCTCTCAAATATCTATTGAGAACTTTAGCTGCTGTATTATTGACTAGTTAAAGCATTTTTTCGAATCTATCAATGGCTTTATTAAATTCATTGTGAGTTTCTGTTACAACTTTCTTCAAATCATGTGTAATATTATCGACCTTTTCCGTATCACTTTCTATAGTCATTACATTATATTCGATATTTCGAAGTGCATTATCAACATTCAGTGCTAATTTTCGTACCTCTTCTGCTACGACTTTAAATCCGCGACCTTTTTCACCAACACGTGCAGCCTCTATTGCGGCATTCAGTGCTAGGACATTTGTTTGTTTAGCGATAGTATGAATCACTTTTACAGTATCTCTAATTGCGTCAACTTCTTTGGCAAGTGATGCTACGGCTTTTATGTTTTCTTCTGAATTGGATACAACAATTTCTACTAACTCCTGAGGCATACTTTTTAGTTTAGCAATAATCTCTAAAGTATTGAATTCTCGATTTGTAATATCTGTTGAAATTTTTAATATGGAACTTACCTTATTATTGTCATTGAAAATGGGGAGGTAAGTTGCTTCAAGCCATATAGAATCGTTCATTTTACTTATTCTTTCAATTTTTCCTTCATATTTTTCTCCATTTAATAAACCTTGCCATAGGAGATGATAGTCTGGGCTTTGTATAAAATCCGGTTTACAAAACTTTTCATGACCCATCCCAATAACTTCATCCACCTGATATCCTAGAACCTCTGCAAATTTTTTATTAGCCCAAATCACTTTTCTATTCAAGTTAAACTCTACAAGGGCTAAATTTTTTTTCATTGAATCTACAATTGCATTTTCATTCATATGTTTTGTCTGAATATTCATATTTTCAAATCCTTATATTAGGTAGCTAAGCTAAATTTAATTCATACTTAATGATTATTAGATATGCAACATTACTTTTTCACTAGGTTTGTTATTGAGTTCCGTATTAAAGAGATCTATTTTAGGTAAAGGTTTCACTGCTAATTGTGCTAGACCATGCTTTTGTAGAATTCCATTAGAAGTAATACGTGCAGACTCCAAGATAATCGGTAAACCACTTCCTGGATGTGTACCACCTCCAACTAACCAGCTATTTTTTAATTCTTCAAATTTATTGTGAGGGCGGAATGTCAGCATCTGTGTAAGCTGATGACCTAGGTTAAAAGTTGCTCCTTTATATACACCTAAATTCTCTTCCCAATTTTTCGGTGAAATTATGTGTTCTTCTTCAATGTATTGCTCTAGATTTTCAATGCCAAGTTTGTCCTCAATTAACCCAATTAGCATGTTACGATAATCTTGTTCACAGGTATCCCACTCAATATGACTGAAATTATTAGGTACTGGTGCTAATACATATAGCGTAGATTTCCCTTGTGGGGCAACTGTCGGATCTGTTACAACTGCATTTTGAATGTAGATAGATGGATCATCCGACAACAATTTATGGTTAGTAATTTCTTCAACATTTTTTCGGTAATTTTTTGCAAACCAGATCGTATGATGGGGCAAATCAAATTTTTTATTGACACCTAGATAAAGCATAAAAGTAGAGCAAGAGTATTTTTTCTTCTCTAACTTTTCTTTAGTGTATTTTTTTAGAACACCAGGCTCGACTAAGTGAGTCATCGCATGACCAAAATCACTATTTATTATTACTTCATTAGATGCTATTTTTTCGCCATTATCTAAAATGACACCCTTTACCTTTCGATCATCCAACCAGAGCTTTGAAACGCCACAGTTCGTGTAGATCTCTCCACCATTTTCTCGTACAACCTTTGCCATTGCCTGTGTTAACTTATTAATGCCACCTGTAATGTGGTAAACACCATAAGCATGCTCAATAAAAGATAGAATGGAAAATGCACCAGGACTTTCCCACGGAGACATGCCTAAGTATTTTGCTTGGAAAGTAAAGGCAAGTTGTAATTCCTCTTGCTTGTAAAATCGTGAAAGCGTATCGATTAAAGATCTACCGATTTCAAGCTCACCCAATGCCTTTAAAACTTTTGGGTGTAGTAAATCTGTATAACGGTTCATGCTTGCTTGCAATACAGGTACTAACGCTTCTAATTTGTGATTAGTTTCCTTCATATATTTTTCAAAAGAGCCCTCATTGCCTGGAAATAGTTCATTTATTTGACGAATCATTTCCTCACGATCACGAGTCATTTTAATGCGCTTATCGTGAAAAATTAATTCATACATTGGATCTAGGTTTACTAGATCTATATAATTATGTATATTTTTACCGGCAAGCTCGAATATTTCTTCAATAATATAAAACATATTTAAAAATGTGGGGCCCATATCAAATTTATATTCTCCTAGCTTTATTTCACTTGTTCTACCACCAATATAGGGTTGTTTCTCGTAAACTTTGACATTAAATCCTTTAGCGCTAAGCAGCATTGCCGACGCTAAACCACCTGGACCAGCTCCTATAACAATAATCTCCTTTTTCATTGTGAAAAACCTCCGTATCTGCTATTTAGTCTTATAACACTACCTGTATTGAGTCATGATTTATAAATAGATAAAAATATTTATTTGTTGTACAAAAGTTATACAGTAATTATACAATTAGTGTACAAAAATGTGCAAACTATATATTCTTGAAATTTAAAAAATTATTTTATGGCTATTGCGTGCAAAAAAAAATCATAGACAAAAGCATGTGTAACCAATGCTTTCATCCATGATATTCTCGTTGAACTTCTCAATAAAATAGATTGTAAGAACAATGCCTTATTTAAACAGGGATAGCAGTATTAATAAACTTTTTAACTTTTGTTTATAGTACTAGTTCTAACCAAAAACGTTAAACTCCTACTAAAAATAAAGTTATTTAGAGTGAGAGTTTATAAGTTATTTATAACTTCATCAATAGTACTGGCAATAGCAATTGAATGTAAGGAATGTGTTTTTAAATACTCTTCAGAGCCAGCACCCCCCATATAAAATCGAATAGCAGGATGTTTTGCAGCGAAGTCATCTAATTGCTGAATGCTAGTAGGGTATAACTCAAATGGCCTTGTAGTCATAGCAGATAATAGAACCACCTTTGGTTTAAAATGTATGATTAAAGATTCAATTGCCCCAACAGCTGGAGAACTGCCAACAAGGAATGATCGCCAACCAGCCATCATTGCTTGCAACAATAAAATATGAAGTTGAACTTCATGATGCTCCCCTGGTAAGCATGCTCCCATTATAAGTGGTGCATCCTCTTTAGAGTGGTAATTCCTTCTTAATTGTACTAAATAATCTCTAACAATCATTGTAGTAACAGATTCTTGATACTCGGTCCATACCTGTTTTTCCCATAATCTTCCTACCTCTTGTAAGAAAGGAATAATCACATGAGATAGAAATTTTGCTAATCCTAATGAATGATTTGCTTGTTGCAGGAGTCGATTAAGTTCTACTTCATTGCAAAGTCTTCCTTCTTCCAATAAAAGATTACAGAAATGATCTACATTGTCGCTTTTGGTCAACACTGTGGGGGTAACTGCCTCTAAAACATTTTGATTGCTAAGTACAATTGTCACTGCTTGTTTTATAGAATAGCCTTGGTTGGAAAGGCTAAGTACTTTTAAATATAGCTGCACATCTTTTTCACTATAAACACGGTGTCCATTTTCTAATCTTTTGGGATGAACAAGTTCGTAACGCTCTTCCCATTTACGTATCACTTGTTTGGATAGCCCTGTGATTTCAGATACCTGCGTAATATTATATTGCCAATCTGTAGGTGTCATTCTTTCCCTGCCTTTCTAATAGCTATTAACATTCATAATTGTGAGTATTTGTGTGCCGTATCGCTCTATTCGAAACCTTACAACTTTTCATATTATAATATACAAATTTAAAAGTTGTACAACAATTGTATAACTATAATGGTTGAATATTGAATAATAGGGGAATAAGGTTGTAAAATAATTTAATGGAAATTATAGGTTTTTTGTAGGCGTGCTATACGATTTATATAATAGCAATCAATAATTACTTATAAGTTGGAATGGGTAAAGAATATATTGAAATAGATGATGTTTATAAGGGGGAAAGAACATGAAATGGATTGCACTCATAAGTTATTTCGCCATGGTTTTTATTAATGGACTAGCTAGCACGGTGGGGATTAATGGGAAAAAGACGGGTGAAATTTCTAATCAGGTAGATGTATTGTTTATTCCAGCAGGCTATGTTTTTATTATTTGGGGCTTGATTTATTTTTTATTATTCATTTGGCTTATACAACAATTTCGATCTTCAACTAATAATCGGATAAATAGCAATCTGGGTCTATTTGTAATCACTGCATTTTTAAATATCGCATGGTTGTTGAGCTGGCATTATGAATTGTTTATAACGTCCATTGTCATTATGGTCGGCTTATTGGTTCATATAATTTTTCTGTATGTAAGTTACTCGAAAGAGGATAATCGTTTTTCAGGGAGACTTCCATTTTCCATATATTTAGGGTGGATTAGTGTGGCGTTGATGGCTAATATTAGCTTTGTGCTTAAATATTATGAGTGGGATGGGTTTGGGCTCTCAGAAGAAATATGGGCTCAGTTATTACTTATTCTTGCAACTGTGCTTGCTGCTTTTATTCGTGTTTATAAGCAAGATGTATTTTTTCCATTAGTAATTATCTGGGCTTTTATAGGAATTGCTATCAAAAATGGTGAAGATGCAGGAAGTATTTTCTATATGCCATTTATATATAGTTTGTTCCTGGTAATTTTGATTGTCATCGGAAGGCCTAAAAGATTCTAGTTAATGTATCTATTATTGATAGAAAGCGTGCTTTGAAATCGCATAGAAACCCAAACTAATGAAGTGTTATGAGCTTCTGTATAGTTTGGGTTTTTCTTGTTGTAAATAGATGACCTTTCTTCCAATTCTCCTTATCTAACGATGAAGGTATTTAAAATTTTACTTGTACATATGTATTCACTTTTTTTGGAAATGAAATTATGTAGAAATAATGAAAAAATATAAAGATAAAGGGAATAAGCTCTTATTGTCGAATCTTCTTATGATGAAAGGAGTAATCAAGTTTTGCTTGTCACAAATTATTTTTATGATCTACCAGAAGAGATTAAAGAATCTATCTATTTATATGAATATAATCTTATATTGAGTAAAGAAGTTGAAATCATTCAATTACATCGAAAACGATCAATTGTTTATGAAATGAAAAACAAAGGAATTATATTGAAAAAATTCTTATCTGAAGGAAAAGGGGATAACGATATTTACGCATTGTTGGAGCTAAACAATAGTCCTTATTTTCCTAAAATTTATGCATATAAAAAAAGAGAGTTTTTATTTGTAGAAAAAGTGTATGGTAAGACTTTATCGCAGGTTTTAAAAGAAGGCATAACTAACAACGAATTAAAAGAAATCGTTTTGAAAATGATTGAAGCAAAAAAAGATATGTTGAATGTAGACAGATACGATTTTGATTTTAAATTTGAACATATATACTGGGATACTGAAAATAGCACTTTGAAATGGATTGATTTGGGTGCGTGTGTAAAAAACCCAATAGGATATTCTGAAGAAGAAAAAAAGAAACGAATTGAATATTGTATTAACCAAGTCAAACAACAGTTTGCTAAATATGGGTATAGTTTGTTTGATAATTAAAAAGGGTTACAACTAACTATTGATTTCATTTTTTATCCTAGTTTAACTGAACATACTGTTAAAAGTAACCATGCTAATGCTCTTGTAATCGAATTTTTCGATTTATTTTATCAAAATAATCATCTTTATCGATTTTTGGAATCATAATAAGATATAGATATATGGGGACAATAGTTAAAACTTTAAGGAAGTAGGGATACTTAAATGTCAATAGCAGTTATTTACGGTGGAAATCGTCCTGATGGGAATGTAGATACATTAACAAAATTAGTTACTCAAGGCCTAATGGTGGAAGAAATTTATTTAAAGGATTTTTTAATTCAGCCGATCATTGATAAGCGTCATGCTGAGGAGGGGTTTTCTGATGTCAACGATGATTATAACTCCATCATTGACCGCATACTTCCGCATGATATTCTTATTTTTTCTACTCCTATTTATTGGTATAGCATGACAGGAACAATGAAGAATTTTATTGATCGATGGTCGCAAACTTTAAGGGACCCAGATTATCCTGACTTTAAGGCACTGATGTCTTCTAAAAAAGCATATGTCATTGCAGTTGGTGGAGATGAGCCATATATAAAAGGGTTACCAATGATTCAGCAATTTCAATATATATTTGACTTTATTGGGACAACGTTTGAAGGTTATATTGTAGGACAGGGAAACAAACCAGGCGATATTGTTCAAGATTTAAAAGCGTTATCAGCAGCTGATCTTCTAAAAAAAGAATTAGCAGGGAAGGAGTAATTGATAGCAGGATAAAAAGACTTATTTGGAAACTATTATGACCCAAATAAGTTTTTTTATTTGAATTTTAATGTCAACAGGCTTGGCTTCAACGTTTCACTATTGCTATGTTCGCTAGCTTTTGTCCCTTTCACTTAGCTACTAACTAGTGTAAACTGAAATTTACTATCGATAAAGATGAATGTTTCGATAAAATGTATCGGTAAAATTGAATTAAAGGGGTTTGAGTGAATGGATATGAAGCAACTTCAGACGTTTTTAACGGCAGCTGAAACATTAAGCTTTACACAGACAGCACAGCTTCTTGACTACGCTCAATCGAGTATTACAGCTCAGATAAAAACATTAGAACAAGAGTTAGGTGTTCCTCTTTTTGAGCGGCTTGGCAAGCGCATTATTCTCACAGAAGAGGGCAAGCGTCTACAGCATTATGCAAAAAAAATGCTTGAGCTAGACCGTGAAATGAAAAAAGCTATATCCAACGAGCAGGAGCAAGTCCTATTGAAGGTAGGGGCACAGGAAAGTCAGTGTGTCTATCGACTACCAAGTATTTTACAGCAATTTCAACAAGCACACCAGCAAGTGAAAATCATTTTCAAGCCTGTGCATACAACAGCTATTGCAAAGGATTTATTACAAGCTGGTAAACTTGATATTGCATTGATAACGGACACTTATCAGGAAACAGCCATGCTCAAGCGAGAGCGATTGATTCAGGAACAGCTTGTTTTTGTGAGTGCCCCCAAAGAAATTAGTCAGCCTCTATCGGCTCAACAAATTTCAACTGAAACGATGCTGTTAACAGAAACAGGGTGCTCCTATCGTAATCATTTAGAGGCACAGCTACAGCAAGAGGGTGTCAAGCCCTTACAAATGATTGAATTCGCCAGTATTGAAGCGATCAAGCAATGTGTGATGGCAGGGTTAGGTATTACATTTTTACCTAAAATGGTTGTAGAGAAGGAGCTGGAAAGTGGGCAATTAATGGAAGTACCGTCCACAGTTGATTTAGCGCCGATTTATACAGATATTGCATGGCATAAAGATAAGCATATGCATCCATGTCTCGAAGATTTTATTGCCATCGCCAAACATAGCTATGAAGCTTTTAAGGATGAAAAAAGAGCCTGAATGAATCAGACTCTGTTACAAATTATTGCTGCTTGAGGGTACCCGAAAAATTGGTGCCTTCATTACGTTCAGCACGACAATCAATCTCGGACACCTTTAGGGCATTATTGGATAAACGTTCAAACTCGACAACACAACGATTGCCATTCGAGGATGTATTCATGAGGGCTTTCGTATTGCTTGTAATTGTGGCTGTGCCATTTACACTACCTGAAGCGGAGCCATCATTCGCCGTTAAAGCAATAGAAAAGCTCTTGTTTGTGGCATTGGAGATAATAGCATCACGGCGGTTAAACTCATTTGTACCCTTACCCCATTTATAGTAATAAGTATACACACCTTCCCATGCGCTTTTACTAGGAGTAGCCTGCTGTAATGATTTGTCGAGCTGATTTTGAGCATTTTTTGCCCTATTATTTAAAGATACGTTGTTGGCATTCTCATGAATTGCTTGTGCATCCGCTGAAATTTCATAATAATTTCGTTCGTCCATACGATAGAGCATCGTGACAACTTGCGCACGGGTCATGTTGCTTGTCACGCCATAAAACTTTTGTAAATTACGCTCTTCATACTGTGGATTTAGCCCGGAAGAAATATAGGTATCAAGTAAAAATTGAATAGATTGATCTAAGCCCTTCTTACCGCTAGCTAAATGAGCAATAGCCTGTGCCACTACACCACGCTTCACAGTAGCCGCTCGGATTCGGTTGTCGAAATAGCCATTTAAAGGCACCCCATAGCTTGCGAGCTGGTTATAGAATTCATCCGACCAGTTTGCCGAAGGAGTTTGCTTTTTTAATTCGTCGATGGGCGTTTCGAGCTCATAAAAATTGGCTAATAATTTTGCTAATTGCTGTTCAGTAATGGTAGCATTCGGTTTAAATGTACCGTCTGTAAAGCCATTAACAATATCATATTCTTCTGCCCATAAAATAGCTTCATATGCATAATGATCCTTTGATACGTCCCGAAAGCCAGCAGCTTGTACATTGCCTGCACTAGCTATAATCAGAATAGAAAATAATAATGTACCTATTAATTTTTTCATTTGTTGTCTTCATCCTTTCTTGCTCGCTTTAGTAATAGTTTGCAGGAAATGGATAAAAACTGCAAATTTTTCTAGTGAAAAAATAATCGCTGCCCTTAGTCGGATAGCGATTATTTTAAACGTCGTTATTGGGCTGTGTAGCCACCATCTACTGTTAATGTGTTCCCTGTCATAAACGTTGAATCGTCACATGCCATAAATAAAACAGCTTTCGCCATTTCCTCTGGTTGTCCTAGTCGTTGCATAGGTGTGATCTGACGTAATGGCTCCTTACTTTCTTCTGGGATAATTGGTGTATCAATAAAGCCTGGACATAGGGCATTGACACGAATCCCTCGCGTAGCAAATTCCAATGCTAATGAACGTGTTAAATTAATCACGCCGCCTTTTGCTGCATTATAAGCAGCTGATCCTGGCGAGCCAACCCAACCATACATCGAAGCTGTATTAACGATTGTACCACCATTCGCTTTTAGCATTTCTTTGATGGCAGCCTGCGCCATTAAAAATACACCATCTAAGTCTACATTTACAGTTTGACGCCATTCCGCATAAGGAAGCTCCTCAGTTGGTGTAACACGACCAATTCCTGCATTATTAAAAAGGACATCGACTTTGCCAAATGCCTCAATAGTTGTTTGATAAATAGCTGCTACTTCCTGTTCATCCGTTACGTTTGCTTTGATAAACATGGCTTCTGCGCCTGTTGCCTGTAGTTCAGCTGCAAATGCTTGGCCTTTTTCCTCGTTTAGGTCCACAAGCACCACTTTTGCTCCCTCTGCTACAAATAATTGGGCGGTTGCAGCACCGATACCAGAAGCACCACCTGTAATAATTGCGACTTTATCTTGTAATTTCCCCATACATGACACTCCCTTAAACAATCTTTTTTCTTGCACACTGTGTAAATCACGGTGTACTTTTATTGTAAAACGCCTGAAAACGGAAACAATCATTAATGTCGTAGCAAATATCTAACTAGTAGACATATTTACCTGAAATGTCTAAAAGGGGGAAGTAAAATTGCCAAAATGGACACAAAGACAAGAAAGAACCCGCCGTCATTTTTATGAAGCGTTTGTCGATTTAATGAAACAACATGGTTTTCAAGCCATTACAGTGAAGGATATTGTAGAACGAGCGGGCTATAACCGTAGTACCTTTTATGTGCATTTTCAAGATAAATTTGAACTAGCAGAGAATTTATTAGAACAAATGCTGAATGGTCTGGAAGTGGCAGTAGGTGAACCCTATCTATATGGAGAAAAGGTATATACGACAAAATTGAAAGCACCATCCTTTAATATTATTCATTACATTTATAAGCACCGTCTGTTTTTCGAGCTGCTGAATGTGGAAGATACGATTCCTGGGTTGCACACCCGTATGCCCTTAACGATTACAAAAATTTATCAAGAGCAATTTAAATTTGAGACTATTAATCAGCAGCCTGTCAACATGAACATGTTCAAGCATTATACTTCCTACGGCTTTTATGGATTGATGATGCAATGGATTGCAAGCGGCTATGAAAAATCAGAAGAAGCTTTAATCAAGGACATTATTGAATTAACGAAAACACATATTTATGCATTTGAATTTATAGGAAAGCCGCTGGAAAAAGAAGAATGAAAGTATATTAACATAAATCTATGTATTTTTATAAAAAAATCTCTAATGTCTGCATTAGGGATTTTTTTGTTTGGGCTAAACTAATTTTTGCATAAGAAAAAAATTTTTTTAAAGAAATTTTCATAAAGTAGTTGAATTTTCTTTGTATTAAGCATATATTTTTCCTAAGGGAAACAAAATATCTTCAAAGAAAGAAGAGTGCGTGAATGAAAGATTTAGGTGATTTCAAGCTGACGATTCTTCCAATGGCCATTTTAATTATTTTAGCAATCGTATGGAAACTGACCGATTCAGTAGGCGCAGGTATGATGTTAATACTTTTCTGGATGAGCTGGCGCCAGCTTATCAGGAAAATGAATATAAATTAAAGTATTGTATGGAAAAAGTTGGAATATTTGCATTGAATACGACTAGGGCGGGCATGACAAACAATTTACGGCTTGTCCGCCGATTGGTTACTTCGTAGTTTAGGCACTTTTTTCAAACAATTGCTTAAAAAAGAGAAAGTTGAGGTAGGAAAATGAAACAATGGTTAGGTGTGGTGGTATTATCACTCTCATTTCTATTATTTGGCTGTTCAGCAGAAACAGAGGGTGAAAAAGAAGGCATTGTGGTTGCAACCACTGGACAAATTGCAGATGCGATTAAAGAAATCAGTGGCGATCATTTACAGGTATCAGCATTGATGGGTCCAGGCGTAGATCCCCATCTCTACAAAGCGACTCAAAGTGATTTATCGAAATTGGATAAAGCAGAAGTCATTTTTTATAATGGCTTACATTTAGAAGGACAAATGCTCGATATATTTGAACAAATGGCGAAGGATAAAACGGTCTTGGCAGTGGGCGAGACATTAGATGAAAAGCAACTGCTTGCCAGTGATACGGATGCCATGCTCCATGATCCACATATTTGGTTTGATATTGAGCTTTGGAAAGGTGTTGTCAAGGCAATCAGTACGCAGCTTCAGGAAGAATACCCTGAATTTAAAGCAGATTTTCAAACAAATGAAGCAGCTTACTTGAAAAAGCTGGATGATTTACAAAGCTACGCAGAAAAGCGTGTGAATGAAATACCACAGCAACAAAGAATATTAGTAACGGCTCATGATGCATTCAATTACTTTGGCAGAAGTCAGGGATTTGAAGTACGTGGCTTACAAGGACTGAGTACGGATTCAGAGTATGGTGTGAAAGATGTCCAGGAGATGGTTGATTTCTTAGTAGAAAATAAGATTAAGGCTCTTTTTATAGAATCCAGTGTGTCCGATAAGGCAATGAAAGCTGTTATTGAAGGGGCTAAGGAGAAAGGTCACGACATTGTCATCGGCGGGGAATTATTCTCCGATGCTATGGGAGCTGAAGGAACAACAGAAGATACGTATATAGGTATGTATCAACATAACATCGACACGATCGTCGATGCATTAAAGTAGGTGAAGAATATGTATGCATTAACAGTGGAAAATCTATCAGTGGCGTATGATAAAAAAACAGTATTAGAAAATGCCTGTGTAACAGTGCCTACAGGTCATCTAGCTGCCATTATTGGCCCAAATGGTGCAGGAAAATCCACATTTTTAAAGGCCATTTTAAATCAGCTTCCCAATAAAGTAGGAAAGGTAGAAATTTTAGGGAAGGTGTTTGAGCCAAAGAGTTTAGTCGTAGGCTATGTGCCTCAGCGTAATGCGGTGGATTGGGATTTCCCAACAAATGCGTTGGATGTGGTGCTCATGGGGCGTTATGGCCATACAGGTTTATTTAAAAGACCGTCTAAGCAGGATAAAATTGTTGCTCGACAAGCTTTAGCAAGTGTTGGCATGCAGGATTTTGCAGAGCGTTCCATCGGGCAGCTTTCAGGAGGCCAGCAACAGCGTGTATTCCTGGCTAGAGCCCTTGCACAAAATGCAGATATATATTTTTTAGATGAACCATTTGCAGGAGTAGATGCTGCTACAGAAAAAACGATTATAGATATTTTAAAGGATTTAAAAGCACAGGGAAAAAGTATTTTTGTTGTGCATCACGATCTTCAAACCGTCAAAGAATACTTTGACTATACGATTCTATTAAACAAAACGATTTTAGCATCAGGCGCAACAGAAGATGTTTTTACACCAGAGCAATTACAAAAAACATATGGTGGTAAACTTTTCATGATGCAGCATGTGTAAGGAGGGACATAATGTTAAGCGGTAACTTATTGTGGGTACTGAGCGGAACGATGTTACTTGGCATTGCAGCAGGCATCACAGGCACGTTCTCCTTCTTACAGAAACAAAGTCTAGTTGGGGATGCTGCTGCGCATGCAGCATTACCAGGCATTGCCCTTGCGTTCCTGCTAACAGGTCAAAAGGAATTGCCAATTTTAATGCTAGGAGCGGGCATTACATCTGCATTATCTGTGTATTGTATTCAATGGATTGTGTCATTTTCAAAAATGAAGGCTGACGCTGCCATTGGATTAGTCCTCACCGTATTTTTTGGTGTTGGTGTTGTATTTTTAACAGTGGTTAACCGTAGCCCACTGGGGAATCAGAGCGGTCTGAATAATTTTATCTTCGGTAAAGCAGCGACGATGACCAAGGCAGATTTAATGTGGCTCTTTATTAGTGCAACCATCATTATTGTGGTCAGTCTCTTGCTTTATAAGGAATGGAAGCTACTGATCTTTGATCCTGTTTATGCAAAAGGGATTGGCTTACCAATAGAGGCTTTAAAGGCAACATTAACGGTTTTAATTGTCATGACAATTGTTACAGGTATACAAGCTGTTGGCGTTATTTTAATGTCAGCTCTATTAATTATTCCTGCTGCCAGTGCCAAGTTATGGACAAAAAAATTGAGCACAATGCTCATTTTAAGTGCTGCGATTGGAGGTATCGCTGGCATAACAGGAACCTTTATTAGTGCGATTCGAACAGGGTTATCGACGGGTCCGATAATTGTCTTAGTGGCAGCAGGTATATTCTTTCTATCGTATTTTATAAGTCCAACTGGTCAAATTAGTAAATATCGTAGGAAAATGCAATTTCGAAAGCAGGGTGATGTAGGATGATCGAATTTTGGGTTGTATTCACGGGACTGTTAGTTGGGATAACTTGTGGAATTGCAGGTGTCTTCCTCATCTTGCGTAGAATGTCCATGATTGCAGATGCGATCAGTCATACAGTGCTCTTTGGCATCGTGATGGCTTACCTTATTACCCAAACGTTGAATGGTTTTTGGATGTTGGTAGGTGCTGCGTTTGCAGGGATTTTAACAGCCTATCTTGTGCAATTATTACATTCTTCTGGTATTCAAGAAGACGCAGCGATAGGCGTAGTGTTTACATCTCTGTTTGCAGCAGGTGTTCTCCTCATCACCTTATTTGCAGGCAATGTGCACTTAGATGTTGAGCATGTTTTAATGGGAGAAATTGCTTTTGTTCCTTGGGATAAATGGACATTGCTTGGGCTGGCAATGCCTAAGGCAGTATGGATGCTCTTGCTCGTCCTCGTCATTAATATTGCGTTCCTACTCCTATTCTTTAAAGAAATGAAGCTTGCGACGTTTGACCCTGTGTATGCAGCAACCATTGGCATTCCCGTTGTCTTTCTTCATTATGGCTTTATGACATCGATTTCGTTTACAACAGTGGCAGCTTTTGATAGTGTAGGGGCCATTTTAGTGGTTGCCATGTTGATTGGGCCAGCTGCTACCTCCTATTTAATCAGCAAGACGATTAAGCAAATGTTCGTCTATAGTATGCTCTTTGGAGCTGCTGCTTCCGTCATGGGCTATTATTTAGCGAAATTTTGGGATACCTCTATAGCAGGTATGATGGCGACAACAGTCGGCTTCATTTTTATCGTGACGTTCATCTGTCAAAAAATCGTTGAGCGTAGAAAAAAAGCACTTGTTCATAAACTAGAAACCTCTTAACGAAAAACGTCGTTTGATACGCCCATCAAACGATGTTTTTTCTTTTGAGGACAAGTTCAAACTTTTGAATGAGTACTACTTCTAGGAAAAATAGTATACTCGTTAAGATAAACTAGAAAGAGAAAGAATAGCATAGCATCTAGCAAATTTTTCTATATTTTTATGTACGAATATTTAAAATTTTGTTACGATAAATTTTATGATAGCAACAAGGAGAACAGCATGTGGAGAAATCGAAACGTATGGATTATTTTATTAGGTGAATTTGTCGTAGGTCTCGGCTTATGGGCTGGCATTATTGGCAATTTAGCCTTTATGCAAGAGGTAGTACCTTCTGACTTTCACAAATCATTAATTATTTCTTGTGGTATTTTAGCAGGCTTAGTTGTTGGTCCAATGGCAGGACGTATCATTGACCAATCGAAGAAAAAAACGGTTGTCCAGATGGCGAGTATCGGACGCATCATCAGTGTTTTATTTATGTTTATCGCACTTTATACTAATTCGGTCATTTGGATGATTCTATTTTTAATCACGCTGCAAATAGCAGCAGCATTTTATATGCCTGCCTTGCAATCTATTATTCCCATGATTGCGAAGGAACAGGATTTAATTACATTAAATGCTTGGCAAATGAATGCGAGAACCATTTCAAGGATCATCGGTACAGCCGCTGCCGGGTTTATGCTCAGTTTTTTTGAGTTAAAATGGTTATATATTATTTCATTTATTGTCTATTTAGGCATGTTTGTCATTACTAGTTTATTGCAATTGGATGAAGCATCTACTGAAACGATGACAAACAAAGAAAAAGGGAATTTTAAAGAAGTGTTACCGATGATCAAAGAGCATCCAGTCGTCTTGATGACGCTTGTCTTAATGTTAATTCCTACATTATTTTTAGGCTCTTTTAATTTAGTGATTATGAAAATATCTGAAATTCATCAATCTACCACAATTTCAGGATTATTGTATACGGTGGAAGGTATCGGATTTATGCTTGGTGCAGCTGGTTTGAAAATGATTGCTGACCGTGTACAAATGGGTACACTGCTTTTTTCATTAGCCTTTATTATAGGCTCAATGGAGCTCCTATTATTACTTGCAGAGACTCCATTTTTCGCTTTAGTGGCATTTGGCGTTTTTGGCTTTTCAGTTGGCTGTTTTTTCCCAACGACAATGGTAATTTTCCAAAAACAAGTACCCAAACAGTTTCATGGACGCTTTTTCTCATTCCGCAACATGATTGATTCCGTCGTCTTTCAAATCGTGCTTTTATCGACAGGTATGATGCTAGATTTAATTGGTTTAAGTGGTATGGGACTTGTTTTCGGAATCATAAGCTTAAGTTTAACCACTACTTTCTTATTTTACGCTAAGAAAAAGAATGTCGTTATGCATGCACATTAATATCATGTCCTTTATGCATGACACCAATTGGGGCATACGATAGAGGTATAAAAAGATGGTAGCATAGGAAAGGAACTGTCTAGATGGAGACGGTTCCTTCTTCATTAATTCAAGTAATCTTGTTTGATATACATAGAGAAAGAAGGTTGAAAAATGGTTGAAAAATTTCAAGAGTCAATTGCGTCCTATATTGAGTCACCAGAAAAACTAAAAAACCTATATAGGCGTGTACTGATAGTTGTTAGCTTATCCCAAATTTTTGGGGGAGCTGGACTTGCGGCGGGTATTACTGTAGGCGCTCTACTGGCACAACAAATGCTTGGAACGGATGCCTATGCGGGTGTACCCTCTGCATTATTTACGTTAGGCTCTGCGGGTGCGGCTTTCATTGTAGGAAAACTATCTCAACGTTATGGTCGCCGCATAGGCTTATCAACAGGTTTTATAGTGGGTGGACTTGGTGCAATAGGTGTAGTCCTTGCTACTTTAATGAATAGTATTGTGTTATTGTTTGCCTCTCTATTAATCTATGGAGCTGGTACGGCAACTAATTTACAGGCACGTTACGCTGGGACAGATTTAGCCAATAATAAGCAACGTGCTACGGCGATTAGTACAACCATGCTTATGACCACATTTGGTGCTGTTTTAGGTCCGAATTTAGTAGAATGGATGGGAAAAGTGGCGCTGTCTATCGGTATTCCAGCTCTAGCGGGTCCATTTCTATTATCTGCTTTGGCCTTTATTATGGCGGGGCTTGTATTGTTTACTATGTTGCGTCCTGACCCGCTAGAAATAGCGAAAGCCATAGAGGCACATAAGCAAAAAATGAACAAAGAAAATCAAACACCATCCATGCCTATATCTAGCAATAAAAGAGGCCTAGCGGTAGGAGCAACAGTTATGGTCCTGACACAAATTGTCATGGTGGCCATCATGACAATGACCCCTGTACATATGAAACATCATGGACATGGATTAGCCGAGGTTGGTATTGTGATAGGGTTTCATGTAGGTGCTATGTATCTGCCATCACTTTTCACAGGTATTCTTGTTGATAAAATCGGACGTACAGCAATGAGTATAGCTTCAGGTATTACGTTGCTACTCGCTGGCGTAGTGGCTGCATTTGCACCAAGCGATTCAATGGTGCTACTCATTGCGGCACTTTCTTTACTGGGATTAGGTTGGAACTTTGGCTTAATTAGTGGAACTGCTCAAATTGTTGATGCGACGGAGCCTTCTACCCGTGCAAAAACACAGGGGAAGATGGATGTTTTTGTGGCATTGGCAGGTGCATCAGGTGGTGCGCTATCAGGTATGGTAGTGGCGAATTCGAGCTATGCAGTGTTGTCCTTAGCAGGAGGACTATTGTCGTTAGTATTGATTCCTGTTGTCATTTGGTCTAGGAGAGCAGCTTAAAAAGGAGAAGGGGAAATTGGAATCTAAGCTAATTATTATCCGAGGAAATTCAGGTAGTGGGAAAACGACAATTGCAAAGAAACTTCAGCATCATCTTGGACATGGTACACTTTTGATTGCGCAAGATGTTGTCCGACGTGATATGTTAAAGGTGCATGATCGAGAAGGCAATCTTTCTATTGAATTAATTCGTCAAATCGCAGAGTATGGTAAAGGTCGTTGTGAAGTTGTCATTGTAGAAGGAATATTATATGCCAGTCGTTATGGAGCTATGTTAAAAGATTTAATCCACTTCTATGATCAGAAGGCCAATACTTATTATTTTGATTTATCTTTTGAGGAAACCGTTATTCGTCATCATTCTAGCTCCAAAAAAAATGACTTCGGGGAAGATTCTTTACGTGCTTGGTGGAATCCGCATGATTATCTTGGAGTGGATGGTGAAACGCTGCTGACGGAAGAGATGTCACAGGATGATTTATTAAAATTAATGGTAAAGCAACTGTAGAAGTAACAAAAAACTTACCCTTTCTTAGGGTAAGTTTTTTCATAGTGTTGAAAAACTTCCGTGTAGGTTACATGCTTTCCTCTGGGCGAACACAGCTCCGTTTAGAGGTTACCTGTATCGCTATTCAAGAAGATTCAAGTAGCCTTCCACTCCAACCCATTAAAATGTTTCTTTTTTAGAAAAAATTTTCAAATAAAACAAAGGTGTTCACTACTCTTTATGGCGAGGGTAGTCACTCATCACTTCTCCACATTGGAAATAATCAACCTCTCGCCTTTTATAATTACCTTTATGGCGTGGACAGCACATTTTTTCAATTGGAACTATTTTATTGAATAAGCGTTACAATATTAAATCGTTAGAAAGCAAAGAGTAGGTACATATGTGGATTTAATAACAGAAAAATTAATCATGATTGCTTTATTTATTTTAATCATTCATGCGATTGAAACGCTTGCATATGCAGTTCGTTTATCAGGAGCACGTGTCAAATTACTAGCTTCGGCTTTATCTCTTTTTAATGTAATGGTCATGGTGTCGAGGTTAGCAAATATGATGCAACAACCATTCACAGGGAGCCTTGTTGATACAGCACCTACGGATAATGTCATGACATTTGTAGAACATCAATTTCGACTAATTATTGGAGCGGCTTCGCTTGGAACAATAGTAGGAATCTTACTTATTCCCACCTTTGTAGCCATTTTTTCAAGAGCTATCGTTCATTTGGCTGAGGAAAGAGGTTCAATCCCGGCTTTATTGAAAAAGGGCTTTACATTTGACTATGTAAGACGGGGGATTAAGCATATTCATACACCCAATTTTAGTTATTTAAAAGGTATTCGTCTACAGGATATACCGATTAAATTATTTGTTATCAATATTGTTATTACAGCTATCTATACGATTGGCGTTTTGTCTGCATTGTATGCCACATTATTAGTACCAGAATTAAAGACTACTGCTGTTATGGCATCTGGATTAATTAATGGCATTGCAACAATACTATTAATCCTATTCATTGACCCGAAAATATCCATTCTAGCAGATGATGTGATCAATAAGAGAGGAAGCTATCTAGACCTGAAAAGAATGTCTGTTATGATGATGTTCTCCAGATTTTTAGGAACCATTGTGGCACAGTTATTATTGATTCCAGGTGCTCATTACGTTGCATGGTTTGCAAAGTTAATTGCTTGATTAGAACCACTTCCTTTATGTTTTTAGGAAGTGGTTTTTTAGGCCACAGCAATTAATCGTGAGGTGTGGTAGGGGAGAAGTAAAGAAATTATATAGTATAATGTGGGTGAATAATAGATTCGAAAAGAGGGGAACGAATGTATGCCGACGATACTTGTTGCGGATGATGATGCGAACATTCGTGAACTTGTTTGCCTTTTTCTGCGCAAAGACGGGTTCACTACAATGGAGGCAGGAGATGGTAAAGAAGCATTAGCCATCTACGGCTCAACACCTATTGATCTTGTTGTACTAGATATTATGATGCCAACGATGGATGGCTGGACACTATGTAAGGAGCTCCGCAAAACGAATACGGATCTTCCTCTTCTGATGCTGACTGCAAGAGGGGAAACATGGGAAAAAGTGAAGGGCTTTGAGCTTGGAACGGATGATTATTTAACAAAGCCATTTGATCCGTTAGAGCTAACTGTACGTGTAAAGGCACTTTTGAAGCGCTACAGGATTGGCCATTCGCAGACCATTCAACTTGGTCAAGTCACGCTGGACCGTCAGACCTATAAAATTATGAGAGGAAAAGATGTTGTTTCACTACCGCTCAAGGAATTTGAATTATTATATAAGCTTGCCGAAACACCTGGACAAGTCTATACAAGAGAACAACTGATCGATCAAATTTGGGGGATTGATTATGCGGGAGATAATCGAACCATCGATGTACATATTAAGCGCCTGCGTGAGCGCTTCAACACCATCACTGATTTTCATATCGACACAATAAGGGGTCTGGGCTATAGGCTTGAGGTTGAGGAATGATTAAATCTTTATATACACGCGTCGTTTTAATCTTTCTAGTTGCTGTCATTGGGGGAACGGTTATCTCTTTTTTCATGGCAACATGGGTATTTAAAGATAAATTAAATGAAAACTTACAAATTCCCTTATTAAATTTTGGACAAGACATGGTACAAATTTTTAACACATTGCCATATCATGAAGCCGATCGTTTTATACGTGATATGCATCAGCTTGAGTCCTATCATGTTCGCATTTATGAAGAAACAGGGCAGTTTACGGCTTACGGAAAGCTTCATGGCAATCAGTTAGCCCCTGTAACAATGGAACAAGTACAAGCTGTACTGGATGGAGAGGTCATTCAAGTAATTCCAAGTGGTATTTCATCCATACTTGTCGGCATACCTCTAACAACTGAAATGGGAACGAGAGCGATGTTTATCCAAACGATTGCTTTACCTTCAACCTCCTTTTCCATCAAGTTGATTCTGAATTTTGCTACTTATGCCCTTGTTATTGGAAGCGTTGTGTTTTTAGTTGCAGCGATGTTTTTAGTCAAGCCAATCAAAAAACTAACACAAGCCACTAAACATATTGCTGGTGGTGATTTCAATGTCGAATTAAATATTAAGCAATCAGGGGAGTTAGGTACGTTGGCTAAAAGCTTTGAAGATATGGCGGAGGAGTTACAGCAGCTAGAGCAAATGAGGAGAGATTTTGTATCGAATGTGTCCCATGAGGTGCAGTCTCCACTTACCTCCATTTCTGGTTACGCATTAGCACTGAAACAAGTTGATGTATCGGATGACGAGAAACACCGTTATATCGATATTATCATTTCGGAGGCCAATCGAATGTCTAAGATGAGTGATAGCCTTTTAAAGCTGAGCTTACTAGAATCAAAGACACAGCCAATGCATCTCAATACGTTCAGTCTAGATGAACAAATTAGACGTGTCATTGTCTCCCTCCAGCCTCAATGGTCCTCTCGCAATATTGATTTTGAACTCCAGTTGAAGGCTGTTCGCCTCATGGCTGATTACGATCAATTACATCAGGTATGGACAAATATTCTTACGAATAGTATTAAATTTTCAAGTCCTAATGATACGATTGAGATCAGCATGAAGCAAAGTGCAAATCATGTGATAGTCCGAATAACGGATAGAGGCATTGGGATTTCTTTAGAGGATCAACAACGTATATTCGAACGGTTTTTCAAGGCTGATCGTTCCCATAGTCACAAGTATGAAGGAAGTGGGATGGGGCTTGCTATCGTGAAGCAAATCGTTTTACTACATCGAGGAGAAATTGAAGTCGAGAGTGAGCTTGGGCATGGAACGACAATGATTGTCAAATTACCTATTACCTTAAATGAAAGAGAGCATGTTACGACTCCTATACAGATGTCGTAACATTTTTTTGTTGTTCATCTTGTGTTCATATTGTCGTCATTCGGAAGACATCTCTCTCCTTTATAGTTGCACTAACAGCTCAAAAGTAGCTGGAATAATCGTAGTAAAGGAGGAGGCACGAGTAAAGGTGAATCCCACTCGTGCATTAAACATGAAAAAATTTATGCGTGTTTTACTGAAATCAATGGCAGTCCTAGGTATATCCATTGTGGGGCTACTTGTCATTGTTTTTACAATAAACATTATTTGCAACAAAATAGAGCAAGGAAAAATAGAACCCTATGGTCAGCTCGTCTTCGTGAATGGGGAAAAAATGAATGTCACCATTCAAGGTAAGGGTGCTGAAACCATCGTATTACTACCAGGCTTCGGTACTGCAGCACCAACGCTCGACTTTAAGCCATTGATAGATGAACTAGCTCCCTATTATAAAATCGTTTCAATAGAGCCCTTTGGCTATGGCTTAAGTGAGGATACAGCTAAAGAACGAAGCACAGAGAATATTGTTAGTGAAATCCATGAAGCTTTACAGGAGTTAAAGATTGATCGGTATATGCTAATGGGACATTCGATAGCAGGCATCTATGGACTCGATTATGTTAATAAATATCCGAATGAGGTAACTGGATTTGTCGGGATTGATAGCAGTGTCCCTACACAGGGTGGTATGGACACGAAGTTTCCAATTAAGTCGTTACAGCTGCTAAAAAAATCAGGGATTGCAAGAATTCTTATAAAATTTTCAGATGATCCCTATGCAGGTCTTCCGTATGATGACGACACAAAAGAGCAAATTAGGATGATTACACTCAAAAACTTTTATAATACAAGCACTTCAAATGAATTAGAGCATATTAGCAAAAATTTCACGGCAGCCAAAACTCTTACATTCCCTAAAGATTTACCTCTTCTCTTATTTGTCCAAGCGAAAAGTGGTGGAGTTGAAAAGAACTGGATACCGCTGCATGAAGAACAAGTCAAACATTCCGTATACGGCAAAGTAATCACACTGGATGGGGATCATTACTTACACCATACAAAATCGGAGGAAATCGCAGACAACGTCAGATCGTTTATGCAAAATAAATAATCCATAGTATCTTACCTCTTTGCTTTTGGAGGTAAGATTTTTTAATACTATCCTCTTCCTGACGAAATCTTATAAAATCTTTCAATTGAGTTGTAATCCATACTTCGATGAGCATTGAAATACTTCCTGATTATAATGTACGTAGAACAATTATTCTATCAGGTAAGGAGCTATTGGATGAAAAATTATCAATTTATTGCTTTATTAGTAGTAACGACCTTTTTAATGGGTTCATCATTTGCCATTGTTAAATTAGGCTTACCGTATGCCTCGCCTTTATTATTAGCTGCACTTCGCTTTATATTGGCTGGTATAATCATGGCTATCGTTGTTATCATCTTGAAGAGACCTCATCCTATTACAAGGAGTGAGTGGTTCAAGTTATGCATGATCGGGCTCTTTCAAACAGCAGGTGTGATGGGGTGTATTTTTTTAAGTCTCCGCACCATTACGGCAAGTGAGTCTTCTATTTTAACATTTACAAACCCATTACTAGTTGTAATTTTTGCCACCATTTTCATGAAAGTGTCCTACCGTTTCTATCAATGGATCGGGGTTTTGTTTGGCTTAATCGGGGTGATGATTACGATGGGGGCACAAGTTGAATTGAAAGTAGGCATCCTTTTTGGCTTGCTATCAGCTGTTTTTTGGGCTACTGCCACCTTGTTAGTGAAAAAATGGGGTGTGTTATTTGATACGTGGGTTTTATCTGCTTATCAGATGCTATTTGGTGGCTTACTCTTATTACTAGGAAGCGCATTGTTAGAACAGCCATTTTTTATTGTGAATCCACAATCGTTATTGATTCTGTTGTGGCTTAGTATTTTTTCCTCGATCATACAATTTGCAGGGTGGTATTATCTTCTGCAAAATAGTGATCCAGGAAAAACAAGTGCCTATTTATTTTTAGCTCCTTTTTTTGGCGTATTAACAGGCTGGGTGTTATTGGAAGAACCGTTAAAACCATCACTAATGGTTGGCGGCTTATTCATCATCATGGGCATTTATTTAGTAAACCGAACTTTTAGTGGAGAAAGGGCTAGGAGATAACCCCGTGCCCTTTCCTATTTTACAAATCTAAATGAAAGACCTCTTTAAAGCCTATTTTCCCTTTCTCCGTCACTTTAATGGCGCGAATAGAGGGAACTCGTAAAAGCCAACCAAGGTTGAAAAATTGATTTAATAGCTCACAGCCTAGTGCACCAGCTAAATGATAACGCCGTTCACTCCAATCTAAACAGGCATGAGAAAAGGATCGTCGTTTTCTCTTTAAAGCAGTTAAATCGATTCCGAATGTCGTAAAAAATAATATGCCCTCATCTGTCAGGACAAATTGTTTACCCTCCAATGTAAGATAGCCTGCCTTGAGCATCGATTCCGTTAATTGGACACCCAATTTACCAGCAAGGTGATCATAGCAAGTTCTAGCATCCTGTAATAACTTGATTTGGCTCGATTGCTTTAATGAACGTACTTCAGGTGGTGGAGAGATGGCTAGGAATGACTCTAAAAATTGAGCAATGTCCTCACCAGCCAATTGAAAATAACGATGACGACCCTGTTTTTCAACTTTTATCAGCTTTCCTTCTACTAATTTAGCAAGATGAAAGCTAGCAGTTTGTGGTTTGATGGCAGCCATATATGCTAGTTCACTAGCCGTATGAAAACGACCGTCCATCATACTAGCAAGTATGGTTGCCCTTGACGTTTCACCAAGAAGTGCCGCTATTTCTGCCATGTTTGGATTAATTCCCATTCTGTCACAATCCTTTCAGTGTCCTATATTTAGATTTTAGTCAAAGTCATTATGGTTTACAATAAAAGTAATAGAGGAGGAGAAATAAATGGAAACATATTATGCAGTGATTTTTACATCGCAAAGAACTGAGCAAGATGGGGATGGCTATGGAAAGATGGCTGACCTAATCGAAGCCTTAGCACAGCAACAGCCTGGTTTCATTCGTGTTGAAAGTGTTAGAAATGAGGAAGGAAAGGGCATAACGGTGTCTTATTGGGAATCGCTAGAGGCTATCCAAGCATGGAAAGACAATGCCAAGCATTTAACAGCACAACAATTGGGTAAAGACAAATGGTACACAAACTATAAAGTGGAAATCTGCCAAATGATAAAAGATTATTCATTTGCCAAATAGCAAGTGAGAAGGAGGCTTATTTTTTATGACGATTGTGGAAGAATGGCACGAACTAAGACAAAAATTTAATCCTTCCAATCCGATAACCATTAATCAAATGCATATTTTTAAAGATCAATTAAAGCAGGTTCAACAAACAGAAGAAACATTAAGGATATTAGTAGAGGTCTACTGTTTACTTAGGATGTATCATGAGGCATATCAGTTATTTACTGTCATTATGAATAAAGACAATAAAAAGGATCGAAAAAAGTATGGCGTTCTCCAGACCTACATAGATAAACCAAATTCGGTGAATCCTCTACTGCCAAGAAAAATTAGAGACCATCAGCAGCTTAAAACGAAAATTCCAACGTTTAAATATCTACCAAACCCTCTAGAGGCTGAAATTTTTGAAACAGATGAAATCGTTGTATGTGATTGTTGCGAGCAAGAAGTGGATGTCTATTATACTGGTGGTATTTATGCAATTGAGGAAGTAGATTATCTTTGTCCTTCCTGCATCCATAGTGGGGAAGCAGCTCAAAAATATGATGGTTCTTTCCAGCAAGACTTAATGGAGGATGAACAGGTTACGAACCCCAAGTTTGCTGAGGAAGTACTCTTTCGGACGCCTGGCTATGTAAGCTGGCAGGGCAATAATTGGGTGGCACATTGCTCTGACTATTGTGCGTTTATCGGCTATGTTGGTTGGCGTGATTTAGTAGAGCTAGGAATTGAGGATCAATTTGATAATTATACCGGCTTTTCAAAAGAAGAACTTTCTGCATCCTTAATGAACAATGGGCATCATCAAGGCTATTTATTTCAATGCTTGGAATGTGACCGTTATGTGCTTTATTCAGATTTTAGTTAATCGTTGTTTGAGGGGGTAGAGAAGTGGAACAATTTCTACAACGATATATCGATTCATGGCGTTTAAATGGTTGGCTTATCCACGATATTTTTTTCTGCATCGTGCTAGGTACGGGACTTCTACTATTTTTGTTTATCGTCATGAAACGAAAACGACTCGTTATTTCTAGCATTTTGCTCATTGCCTTTTTATTCGTCAGTAATCTATTAATGATTGTTTTTGGCTTAGCGGGGAGAGGCTTTCCCATCAAATCCGATTCGCCGATTTATACAGATGATTCACAAAGCATTGCTGTTCAAATGGTGCAAGGCTCAGAAAATAATGGGACATCGAATGGAATTACGCATTTAATCGCACATCATCTCCTAGTAGCTGTGAATTTACAAACAGGTGAAAAGCAATGGACAAAATCAGCTTCCTATAAAGAAACACTGCTTGGGGAATTTATGGGGGGTGTTCTTGTCCATCATCGTGATGATGAGTTTGGTCAATTATCCTTGGTAGATATGGAAACAGGCAAAGAACTACTTTCTAAAAAAGATTTTCGAACGCAACATCCGTCATTAATAGCGATATTGAGCAATAATGCACATCAAATGGCTGTCCTAGAGAACCATTTATATTTGGAAGGGGTCGATGGCAAATTCTATCGCTTTGATGGTAAAACATTAAGTGAGGATGCGAAGGCTCAAGATTACCTATCTGCCCGTTTTTTCATCGAGACAGAGTTGCCGGGCTATTTTGCTACACATCCACAGCCTGTAGAGGATTATCAGACCATTCGCGATTTTAGTCAAGCTGTCCTAACCGAGCCAGCCATTCAAGCCTATGAAAATTTACAACCAAAAGTGGTGGATGTAGATATCATAGAAAAAACGGCTCTTGTTTCATATCGACAAACACAGCGAGAAAGTGCTGAACACATGTTATTGCTCTATGATATGAACAAACATCAGGTATTGTGGGAACGCAATATTGGCATCATTAATTCCCAACAACAACAGCCCACTGTTCGGACATTAGAGAATAGCTACGTCATTCAAGCTGGTGATAGATTACTGGTATTGGACAAAAAAATGAATAAGAGGTCTGTTCACTATCATCTACGTTGGAATCGTCCTATTGATGAGTGAAATCTATTGGAAAAATCGTTCTTTTTTTGATTCGCCAAAAAAGGAGTATAATTTAATAGGAAGAAACTCTTATTAAAAGGACGTCGTGCAAATATGAATGAACAATTAGTAGATTGGATTATACGCTTTCAAAGGGATAAGGATATTGAAGCACTGGCCCATTTAAAAGATTATTGTTATGAGATGCTCGAACCTTTGATGGAAGAATTTACGATGAAGTATGGCGAAGAAGCAGGCGAGTTATTACGCCTAAAGTGGGATAAACGATTTTATTTTATATTTACAAAATATCAAGTGAATGTAGGGCTACCTCTAGAGACATTTGTAAAAAATACGTATCGTTTTTATTTCATGCAGGTGTTACAAAAGGCTGGTTATAAGTAATAGAAAAAACCCTTGATTTGCGTAAAAACAAATCAAGGGTTTTAAATTATTTATAGAGTAGATCTTCTGCTAAATGAGTAAACACTTCACCGATTATCGACACTTCATCATAGACCGAGGAACCTGTATTTTCCTCAGGTTGAGCAAAAGGAATTTGAGCGATTACATCTGTCTGTAATAAATCTGCTAATTGTTCGGCTCCGCCTTGTCCAAATAGATAGTTTTTTTGACCGTCAGCACCTTCAAAATAGGCCATGTTTTCAACAACACCAAGAATCCTGTGTTTCGTATGTTGCGCCATCAAGCCTGCACGAGATGCAACATGAGAAGCAGCAAGATGCGGTGTTGTCACGATGATTTCTTGGGCTTGTGGAATCATCGCAGCCATATCAATTGCAACATCTCCTGTACCAGGTGGTAAATCGATGAGGAGGTAATCTAAATCTCCCCATAGCGTGTTGACAAGGAAATTGCGAATCCACTTATTGAGCATAGGACCACGCCACATAACAGGCTGGTTGTCATTTGTAAAAAAGCCCATCGACATTATTTTTACGCCGTGACGTTCTACTGGAATCGCCGTTTGATCAAGCATGGTAGGCTTTTGATCAATCTTCATCATGGCAGGGATACTGAAACCATAAATATCAGCATCTAAAATACCTACACGTTTGCCAAGACGAGCAAGTGCAACCGCTAAATTAATGGTCACCGTAGACTTTCCAACACCGCCTTTACCACTTGTAATGGCAATGAATTGAACACCAGAATTAGGCAGTAGCATGTTTGGCATTCCTTGATCAGTCACATTCTTTGCTTGTAGAGAGGCTGTTAAAGTGCGACGCTCCTGATCTGTCATAGCACCAAAGCTAATGGTAACAGTGGAGGCACCAAGCGCTTGTAAGGCCTCCTCCACATCTTGCTGTATTTTTGCCTTTAACGGACATCCTGGTATGGTCAAAATAATATCCAGGGCTATATGGTTGTCATGTATTTGAATGTTTCGCACCATATTCAAATCTACAATACTCTGATGTAGCTCAGGATCATTTACCTGTTTCAATGTGTTTACAACATTTTCTTTTGTTAACATTTAGGAACCACCTTATTCTTTTAAGCCTTTGCCGAGTCCCTTTAAGAAATGAACCCCAAAATTGAGCGCACGATTGACATCTGGATCGTTTATCATTTTCATGAGCTTAAAGGCACTGACCTTTTCATTAGATTCAAGTGCTTTGCTTGCTTCATCTACGCCTGTATTTAAGCCTTCAATAAGCTTAGTCGTTGTTTCAGGATTGAGCTCCGTCAATGCTCCCGCAACACCCATTAAATTGTTAATGATATTGGTTACAGGCTTACGTGTTAATTGTCCAAGTGCAATATGTGCCACTTCCTCTTTGGCTTCAAGTAGCTTCATTGCTGCTTCTAGTGCACCGATATCATTTAATTCAGCCATAATACTAAACACCTGATTGACGGCTTCTTCATTTTCAGAAAGCAGTTCTTTTAGATTATCTAATTTTTGTTCTTTTAGTTGTTCTTCTGTTAATTGTTGTTTTTTAATGCCTGTAATGGGTACAGCCATGCTCTCACTCTCTTTCGTTTATGGTTGTTAAGTGAACGTAGCCAGGACGATTCCATTTTCGTTGTACCTCAACACCATTTTGAGGATGACGCTTTTTATAGCGTGGGTTTGTGCGAGGAAGTGGTGATTTACCTTTTGCTTTTAGCACTTCTACTCGTACTTTTGTTTGTTTATAAGCTGGTGTTGACGTATTCACATCTGCTGCAGGGCCAGTTAGGAAGTTGATGGCTGAATCTTTGCTAACAGAGTTCATTGGTAAGAATAATTCGTTTCCTTGTACGCGATCTGTAACAAGAGCATTTAGCTTCAAGGCACCATATGGAGACACTAAACGAAGTAGGGCTCCATCTGCAATGCCTCGTTCTTTCGCCAATTCTGGTGATACTTCAACGAAAATTTCAGGTACTTTCGATTGAATACCTTTCGATTTATTTGTTAGATTTCCTTCATGGAAGTGTTCAAGCATACGGCCATTATTAATATGACAATCGTATTGTGCTTCAAACTCAACAGGCTGCACCCAATCATTTAAAGCAAAACGAGCTTTCTTATCAGGGAAGTTAAAGCCATCTTCATATAATAATGGTGTATCTTTACCATCATGGCTACCCCAACAGAAGCTTCCCCAGCCTTCAAGAACATCATAGTTGGCTTGTGAGAAGAGGGGAGACAGGCTCGCCATTTCATCAAAAATGTCGCTTGGGTGATCATAATGCCAATCTGCCCCTAAACGACGAGCAACCGCTTGCAATATTTCCCAATCTGCTTTCGACTCACCAAGTGTTGGTAATACTTGATACAGGCGTTGAACACGACGTTCCGTATTCGTAAATGTACCTTCTTTTTCAAGCGAAGGCGCAGCAGGTAAAATCACATCTGCATATTGTGCTGTGCGTGATAGGAAACAATCTTGGACAACGAAAAAGTCAAGCTGTGAAAGCACCTCATCTACATGGTTGGCATTACAGTCAACAAGTGCCATATCTTCGCCCACTAAATACATCGCTTTCATTTTTCCTTCCATGATCGCATCTAACATTTGCATATTATTTCGACCAGGCTGTGGTTGAATAGGGACACCATAGGCTTTTTCGAATTTTGCACGTGCCTCGTCATCTGTGACTCTTTGATAGCCTGGCAATAGATTTGGAAGTGTCCCCATATCGCAGGCACCTTGCACATTGTTATGGCCGCGGAGTGGGTAGGCACCAGCACCTGGACGACGATAGTTTCCAGTTGCTAAAAGTAAATTTGAAATCGCTGCGGATGTATAGGAGCCACCAGTATTTTGTGTTACACCCATGCCCCAAAGAACACATGTACCATCTGCATCACGAATCATTTCAGCTACTTCGATCAATGTTTCCTTACTAATACCAGTCATTTCTTGTGCATAATCAAGTGTATAGGTTGCAAGTACTTGTTTAAAATCATCATAATGAAGGACGTTTTCTTGAATAAACGCTTCATCATGCCAACCTTGTTCAATGATATATTTGGTAACAGCCATTAACCAAACTTGGTCAGTACCTTGCTTTGGACGCATAAAGATGTCGGAACGCTCTGCCATTTCATGCTTACGAATATCAGCAACAATTAATTTCTGACCATGTAATTTATGTGCACGTTTCACACGTGTTGCTAAAACAGGATGTCCCTCAGCTGGATTAGCCCCAACAATAATGACAAGTCCAGCCTTAGCAATATCTTTGATCGTACCAGCATCTCCTCCCATGCCAACTGTACGTAATAAACCATCAGTTGCAGGAGATTGGCAATAACGAGAACAATTATCGACATCGTTTGTGCCAAATAATTGACGGGCCATTTTTTGAATTAAGTAATTCTCTTCATTTGTAATTTTAGAAGAGGAGATAAAGCCAACAGAACCTGGACCATATTGTTGTTGAATGCCACCTAGTTTTGTTGCAATTAAATCAAGTGCTTCATCCCACGATGATTCCACAAACTCATTATTTTTACGAATGAGTGGTTTTGTAATACGTTCCTCAGAATTGATAAAATCCCAGCCGAATTTCCCTTTGACACATGTAGAAATCGCATTTACTGGACCATCGGAAGGCTGTACTTTTAAAATTTTACGACCCTTTGTCCAAACTTCGAACGAGCAGCCTACACCACAGAAAGTACATACTGTTTTTGTTTTTTTGGTGCGCTTACTACGCATGGCTGCTTCCACTTCAGAAACGGCAAAAATACCGCTATAGCCTGGTTCAACTTCCTTAATCAAACTGATCATCGGATCTAACATATCCTGTTTGAGGCCAGTCATAAATCCAGCCTCTCCAAGCATGGATTTTTCCATTAAGGCATTACATGGACATACGGTTACGCATTGACCACAACTTACACAGGAAGAATCATTGATAGCAACGCCCGTATCCCAAATGACACGTGGTCTTTCTGCTTCCCAATCAAGGGATAATGTTTCATTTACCTGTAGATTCTGACAAACCTCTACGCACTGACCACAAGCGATACATTGGTTAGGATCGTATCGATAAAACGGATGTGACATGTCTACTTCATGAGGTTCCACTTTTGGCTGGTAGGGATATTTTTGATGCTCGATTTCCATCATTTCGGCTGTGTTGTGTAAAGCACAATTGCCATTGTTGTTATCACAAACTGTACAATACAGTAAATGATTTTCGAGTAGACGGTCCATCGCTTCTGTTTGTGCCGCTTTTGCTTTGTCAGAAGTTAGGAATACATTCATGCCGTCTACTGCCTTTGTAGAGCAGGAACGAACTAATTGGCCATTCACTTCTACGATACATGTATCACATGTTTCAATGGGGTCAACAGCGGGCACATGACAAATCTGTGGATGCGGAATGTCATGTTGATTAATGGTATCAAGGATTGTAGCTCCTTCTTTTACTTCATACGGTACGCCATTAATATTAATTTGAGTCAAGGTAACTTCCTCCTTTTGCACTTTGAGACGAATCGGATAACATGGTACAGCTTAAGACAAAAGGGAATAACAAATCGAGTTGGTGATTGTTGAAAAGATTGTCTTGTTATCATTGTAATTCCCAATGGTTCTTGAAGCTACCTCAAAATAGGTAAATTGCTAGATCATAACATGTTATCCATGTCTCGGTTTTGAAAAAATAAAAAAATCCACCATGAAATTACATGTCCGAGACATGCTAATAATTCATGGTGGATAAAATTCTTAGCAGGTCTTGCTAAAAACTCAATCTACTTTTATTTTTTAATTACAATAGAATTCAACTATTAAAAACACTATGCAACATCGTAACATAGGGTTCAAAATAAATTAATTCCATTTGTGATATGAATATTATAGCCCTTTCCTTCAAAATGAACAATATTTATCATAAAATTTATTAAATGAGAATTATTATCAAAAAGTATTTTCTCTTTTATTTTTTTAAAAGTTGCTATATCATTAACAAACTGTAAGGGTGGCCTACATAACCATTTGCCTAAAAAAGTTTAATTATGATGGGAGAATCGTTGCTATGTCTAAAAAAATCCACGAATTTAATGACATGATTCGAAAGTTAAGAAAGGAAGTATTTGGTAAAGGTCCTGAACGTATTCATACCGTTTTTGTCGAGAATATGGCTGTATCTACCTTATACGGAAATATCACTCCGACAGAAAAATTTATTGCCAGTACACCAGAAGGGCTGAAAATGGTGCATGCTGCAAGGACGAGTATGATTCAAGATTTATATAGACAATCGCCACCAGAGGGTATGGAAGAATTGATGGGCAGCAAATTACTTCACTTATTTTCAGATATTAAAATTGAAGAGGATTTTGCGATTTCCGTCTTTGTTTTTGAAAAGCATATCAGTGAATAAAGGGGATGCCTTATGGATCGAGCAATGACAAGAAAAATTGTGCGTGTTGAAGGACAACGAGTGACAGAAATGGTTGATTTAATTGTTTCAGAATACGCTGTTACCGTAAAAATTAATCAGCAGGAATTTGTCACGATGGTCTGTACACCCGAGTATGTAGAAGATATGGTTATTGGCTACTTAGCTTCTGAACGAGTGATTCGTAGTTTTGAGGATATTGAGGAAATTTGGCACCAAGAGAAAGAGGGTTTTGTGCATATTAAAACAAAGCATATTAATCCTTATTACCAACAGACGCAAAACAAGCGCTATATTACGTCCTGCTGTGGGATGAGTCGACAAGGCTTTGTGTTTACGAACGATGCATTAGTAGCAAAAAAAATGGATCAAGTCCATGTGCAAATAACGACCGAAGATTGCTTCCGTTTAATGCATGCGATGCAGGATAGTGCCGATATTTTTAAGAAAACGGGTGGCGTGCATAATGCTGCACTATGTGATGTAAATGGCATCGTCCTAAGTCGCATGGATATTGGACGTCATAATGCTTTGGATAAAATTTACGGCTATTGCCTACGCAACAACATCCGTATGGAAGATAAAATTATCGTCTTTAGCGGACGAATATCATCGGAGATTTTACTAAAGGTTTCCAAAATAGGCTGTGCCATCGTGCTGTCTAAATCAGCACCCACAGAATTAGCATTGCAATTAGCAGAGCAGCTTGGTATTACGACGGTTGGCTTTATTCGGCAACAGACATTGAATATTTATACACACCCACAACGCATCCTATTACCAGCTAATGAATTGAAAGAAGGAGATTAGATGACGAATCTACAAGACCAATTACACAGACCGTTAAGAGATTTAAGAATATCCGTGACAGATCGTTGTAATTTTCGCTGTCGCTATTGTATGCCAGCAGAAGTATTTGGTCCAGATTACGCATTTTTACCGTCTGATAAAATATTAAGTTTTGATGAAATTGAACGATTAGTAAAAATCTTTGTTTCATTGGGCGTGAAAAAAATACGGATTACAGGTGGGGAACCCTTACTACGTCGTGATTTGCCCGAATTAATTGCCCGTATTCACCGCATAAAAGGTGTAGAAGATATTGCTTTAACAACCAATGGCTCGTTATTAAAAAAATACGCACACTCATTGGCACAGGCAGGCTTAGCCCGAGTTTCTGTTAGTTTAGACTCGCTTGATGATGAGCGTTTTTTCGAGATGAATGGTCATAGAGGCAAGGTATTGCCAGTGTTAGAGGGAATTGAAAAGGCTGCAGAAGCGGGCTTACAAGTAAAAATTAATATGGTTGTTCAAAAAGGGAAAAACGAACAAGATATTGTTACCATGGCGCAGTTTTTTAAAGAAAAACAGCATATTCTACGCTTTATTGAATATATGGATGTAGGGAATTCGAACGGCTGGCGTTTGGATGATGTGGTGTCCAAAAAAGAGATTATTGAGCAAATCCATCGGTTTACGCCGTTACAACCAGTAGCGCCCAATTATAAAGGAGAGGTGGCAACGCGTTATCAGTATCAAGATGCTCAAGGTGAGATTGGTGTAATTTCATCTGTAACGGATTCATTTTGCTCCAATTGCTCACGTGCTCGTCTCTCCGCAGAAGGTTCATTATACACTTGTTTATTTGCAACAGAAGGCACGGATTTAAGGGAATTGTTACGTTCAGGGCAAGATGATGCTGCCATCATCAAGTGCATAACGAACGTTTGGGAAACAAGAAATGATCGTTATTCAGATGAACGCAATGAACAAACGATGGCAAAAAGGAAAACGTCAAAAATTGAAATGTCTCATATTGGGGGGTAGCGTGTAAAAAACAGAAAAAAATCGGCACAATAATGCCGAATTTTTTCTGTTTATTTATGCACAAAAGTGCCACTTTTCCCACCTGTTTTTTCAACAAGGTAAGTTTCTTTGATGACCATCGTCTTATCAACGGCTTTGCACATATCATAAAAAGTTAGTGCTGCGACAGACACAGCAGTGAGAGCTTCCATTTCAACACCCGTTTTTCCACTGCATTTAACAGTGGCTTGAATATGGAGCTCATAGCCATTCTCTGCTTTTTCATAGTCAAACTGGAAATCCGTACCCTGTAGCATGATGGGATGGCACATGGGAATGATATCAGCTGTTTTTTTAGCTCCCATAATCCCTGCAATTTGCGCAACTTGCGTCGGATCACCTTTTTTAATGCCACCTTGTTGGATGGCTTCATAGACCGCATCAGATAAAAGAATCGTACTGCGCGCAATGGCTGTACGTGTTGTGATTTCTTTTGCGGAGATATCGACCATTTTAGGACGACCTTCTTCGTTCCAGTGTGTAAAATTATTCATTATTAAACTCCTTTTTACTTGTTTGTGACCAGTCTTTTTGTGCGTTGATATTGATAAATGTTGAGCTATCGTCATCAAAAGGGACATAACAGACACGAAGTTGCTCTAAAAGCACTTTCATACTCCGTTTATTTTGTGCTGTTAGCTGTGTCGCCTTTGGTAAAGCAGTACGTCGATATAATGCAGCTAATGGCTGATCGCGTAGTGCTTGCGTCGGAACAATGGCATCATAAGTGTCATTAATCAGCCCTAACATTTTTTGGATAAATTCTGCATTCATATAAGGCATATCGCTTGCTACGACAAAAAACCATTCCACATCAGGATAGGCTGTCATGATATGATGCAAAGCAAAAAGAGGGCCTTGATGTGGCTGCTTTTCAATGACCCATTGGACATTTTCCTGTCCAAACTGATATTGTAAGTGCGCATTTGTAGCGATAATAAGAGGATCCAGCTGATTTTTTTGCAGGGCTATGAGACTATGTTTATATAATGGCTGTCCAGCAAACATCTCAAACATTTTTGGCTGACCATAGCGAGAGGATTGACCACCAGCTAACACAATACCAGCAATTTTCATAAGCGCTTCAGCTCTCCGACAAAATGTTGGACAGTAGGTACTATGAGCTTCGACATAGCCAAAGTCACTGCATTTGTGGAGCCGGGTAAAACATAAATGGCTGTTTGCTGAAGGCTTCCAGCGGTGGCACGACTAAACATCGCCTTTGGGCCAATTTCTTCATAGCTGAGCATTCGAAATAATTCACCAAACCCCATCATTTCTTTTTCAAACAGAGGCAGAATGGTGTCATAGGTTTGGTCTCTTGGTGTAAATCCTGTTCCACCCGTAACGATAATGGTATTAATTGTTGGATCGCTGCACCAATTTTTAACATGACGAGCGATATCGAGCGGTTCATCCTTTGTTAGTTGGTAGTCTACAACTTCAAATGCAGCTTCCTGTAGTAAGGACTGAATACGCTGACCAGCATGATCATCTGCCTTTGTGCGTGTATCGCTGACCGTTAAAATGGCAACTTGAATTGGTTGCTGCTGATGTGTGGGATGCACAGTAAGACCTCCTTCAAATGCGTTTTTGCTAAAAAACATTGCTTTTATTATAATGCTATAAATGAAAAGGTCAAACGAAAATTCATAGAAAGAAAGGCCACATACGTATGCAAAATAGATATTCTAGACAACAATTATTTCACCCTATCGGACAAACTGGGCAACAATCCCTTCAGCAAAAACACGTCCTTATCATAGGTGCGGGGGCATTGGGGAGTGCTAGTGCAGAAGCGCTTGTGCGAGCAGGTATTGGCAGGCTGACACTCATTGACCGTGATTATGTAGAGTGGAGTAATTTACAAAGACAGCAATTATATACAGAGCTAGATGCACAAGAAAAAATGCCCAAAGTTATCGCAGCTAAAAAGCGTCTCCAACAAATAAACACAGAGGTAGAAATTCACGTCGGCATTATGGATGCTTGCACAGAGACCTTGCTACCATTAGTTGAAGATGTTGATGTGATGGTCGATGCGACCGATAATTTTGATGTTCGCTTTGTCATGAATGACCTTGCGCAAAAGTATCGTATTCCTTGGGTATATGGCTCTTGTGTTGGTAGTTATGGTGCGACCTACACGGTTGTGCCAGGCAAAACGCCCTGTTTGCATTGCTTATTAAAAGTGATGCCCCATACAGGGATGACTTGTGATACCGTTGGCATTATTAGTCCAGCAGTTCAAATTGTTGCAGCTTATCAAGTGGCAGAGGTCCTTAAACTGCTTGTTGGAGATGACAAGGCCTTACGAAAAAGCTACTTAACGTTTGATGTTTGGCAAAATCAACACTATGAAATCAATGTGGAGAAAATAAGGCAGGGTGATTGTCCATCTTGTGGCGACAAGCCGACCTATCCTTACTTATCCTACGAAAATCAAACGAAATTACAGATCCTTTGTGGCCGAGACGCGGTACAAATTCGACCACCAAAGCCCATTTACTATTCGCTTGATCAGCTGGCAAATCAGCTCCGTTCCCACGGAGAAGTCCAGATTAATCCTTATTTGCTATCTTGCCAAGCGGACGATTACCGAATCGTTATTTTCCAAGATGGGCGAGTTGTGATACATGGTATACAAGATATACAGAAAGCCAAAAGCATTTATTATCGTTTATTAGGTTAAGGGAGTGTACCAAATGGTAGAAAAAAGACAACCAATTCCTGTGGCAGAAGCCGTTCATCGTGTAATGGACTATGCCTTTCAAGCAAAAAAGGAGCATGTGTCATTAACGCAAGCACATGGACGCTTTATAGCACAAGCTATTAGAGCCGATCATGATGTACCTGCTTTTGATCGTTCACCGTATGATGGCTATGCCATTCGTTCCGTCGATAGCCAAGAGGCATCTTCACAGCATCCAGTCCGCTTTCAAGTCGTTGGAGAAATTGGCGCAGGCTATGTCTATGAAGACGTAGTTGGCGATTATCAAGCAGTCCGCATTATGACCGGGGCGCCGATACCGCAAGGATGTGATGCAGTGGTCATGCTAGAATTAACCCAAACATTCGAAGAAAATCATCAAAAGTATATGTCGATTAAACGACCTTTTGAAGCAGGTACTAATATTTCCTATAAAGGGGAAGATGTGCAGCAAGGCGCAGTCCTCATTAAACAAGGCCAATATATTAACCCGGGTGTGATGGCCTTACTTGCTACTTTTGGCTACGAGCAAGTACCTGTTTATCGTAAAACAGTTATTGGTGTGCTTGCCACTGGTAGCGAATTACTAGAGCCAGGTGAAGCTTTACAGCCAGGCAAAATTCGCAATAGTAATGCCTATATGATGATGGCACAAATTGAGCGTGCTGGGGCAGAAGTGAAATATTTCGGCAAGTTGAGCGATGATCTTACATTATGTATTGAAAACGTAGAAAAAGCCTTACAGGAAGTAGATATTTTAATTACAACGGGTGGCGTTTCCGTAGGTGATTATGATTATTTACCAGCTATTTATGAGGCTATCGATGCAAAGGTATTGTTTAATAAAATAGCGATGCGTCCAGGTAGTGTGACAACGGTTGCTGCTCGCAACGACAAATTATTATTTGGTCTTTCTGGTAATCCTTCAGCCTGCTATGTTGGCTTTGAGCTATTTGTACGTCCGATTATACGTTCTGCATATGGGCATACTCAACCACATTTACGCAGAGAGCAAGCTATTTTAGGGGCTGATTTTACAAAGCCAAATCCCTTTACACGCTTTGTACGAGCTCGTATCGAATATGAAAAAGGGAAGCTCGTAACTGTCCCATCTGGGTTCGATAAATCGAGTGCAGTTTCATCTTTAGCGACAGCCAATGCATTCATTGTTTTACCAGGTGGCTCTAGAGGCTATGAAAAGGGTATGCAAGTGGATGTCCTTTTGCTAGAAGATCTGCAAGGAAGTGAGTGGCCTTGGGACAATATCGAAAAATCTTACAGATAGTTGGCTATCAAAATAGTGGGAAAACAACATTGATGGAGCAATTGATCAGGCAGGCTACACTGGAAGGGCTAAGGGTAGGAACCATTAAGCATCATGGACATGGTGGAGTACCGACGATCGAAACTTCCAAGGATAGTAGTCGGCATGAGCAAGCAGGTGCGGTTGTTACAGCAGTGGAGGGGGCGGGTACTTTACGTATGAGTATCCACCAAAATAGCTGGCAATTGGCTGATATACTAGCGATTTATGAGTCCCTTCCACTGGATATCATGCTAATTGAAGGGTATAAAAATGAACATTATCCGAAGGTTGTGCTGCTGCGCACTGCACAGGATCAAGTACTACTACAGCAAGTAACCAATATCCTCTGTGTGATTTATTGGCCAAGCTGTCCGCTTGATCTATCCCTTGCAATCCCTGCTTTTTCGATTTATGAAGAATCACAATATATGGAATTTTTGTTGACAGAAATGAGGGGAAAACTATGACGACAGCGTTATTTGAAGTTATCGATCAACCAATAGATGTGGAGGAAGTAAGACAAAAAGTCCTTAGTCGAAATGCTGGAGCCATCACATTATTCATCGGTACAGTGCGTGAAATGACAAATGGTAAAAAAACGATGCATTTGGAATATCAAGCCTATCCAGCAATGGCGATTAAAATGTTTGAACAGATTGCAAAGGAAATACAAGAAGAGTGGCCAGAAGCAAAAGTGGCCATCACCCATCGTGTCGGTCATTTAGCTATTTCCGATATTGCCGTAGTGATTGCTGTGTCATCACCGCATCGTAAAATAGCTTACATGGCGAATGAATATGCAATTGATCGTATAAAACAAATCGTGCCCATATGGAAAAAAGAACATTGGGAGGACGGGACAGAGTGGATTGGTGATCAATTAGAAAATGTTCCCTATCCGCAAGGGAAACCAGCCATTCAGGAGGAGGAAAACCTGTGATTAACATTTTGTTATTTGCCCACCTACAGGAAGCACTAGGTGAATCAAAGCTATCAGTAGAGCTGTCAGATGTGACAGTTGCGCAATTAAAAGAGTGGATGGAAAAGCGCTACCCTCAGCTATCATTACAACAGATCATGACAGCGGTTAATGAAGAGTTTGCAACGGATACGACGATTGTCAAATCTGGCGACACAATCGCCTTTATTCCACCGATCAGTGGGGGATAAGCAAAAAGAGGTAGTTGGCTTGAGCCAACTACCTCTTTTATACTTTCAGGATATGGATACTAAGAAGTAAAAGGAAGGAAATGGCGATCATACACAGAACCCATGTCCAGGCAAGGGTCATGTTTCCAGAATCGATGGCCATATATATTGCTAGCGGTGTTGTTTGTGTTTTCCCTGGAATATTTCCCGCAAACATAAGTGTTGCTCCAAACTCACCCAAAGCTCGTGTGAAGCTTAGAATCCCACCAGAAACAAGTGCCTTTAATGCAAGGGGAATGGACACGTAAAGAAAGACCTGCCATTCATTCGCC
Source organism: Lysinibacillus sp. AR18-8 (assembly GCF_001705465.1). Lineage (NCBI taxonomy): Bacteria > Bacillati > Bacillota > Bacilli > Caryophanales > Bacillaceae > Lysinibacillus > Lysinibacillus sp. AR18-8. Next base: position 13,159 of record NZ_MDGU01000017.1, on the reverse strand, counting down.
CCATCCACACGTGCTGCATTTTCAATATCTCGATCGACAGAGGCAAAGCCAGTTTTAGCTGATTGATACATTAATGGAAAGGCAACGATTGTAGAAGCTATGACGGCCGCCCACCATGTGAACATGATAGGTTGATCGAATAGCCAGATAATGATATCTCCTAACATACTATTTTTCCCGAAAATGACGATAAGCAGGAAACCGACTACTGTAGGAGGTAATACCAATGGTAATAGCAATACCGTTTCTAGCACTAGTTTACCTTTGAAATCATGGGTTGCCATCCATTTACCCATTAAAATACCTGCTATAATAGCGATGATCCCTGCAACAAAAGCAATTTCGATCGAAAGCCTAAGTGGAGACCAAAAATCGGTACTCATCTTTTATTGAGCCCCTTTAAATCCATACTTTTCAAAGACATCCATAGCTTCAGCACTTTGTAAGAAGTGATAAAAATCCTCCGCCTCTTGCCCATGCTTACTAGCTTTTAGAACACCTACAGGATAAATAATCGGTGCGTGCATAGCATCATCGGCAGTTGCCACGACATTGACCTTATCAGAGACAAGGGCATCTGTTTTATAGACCATTCCCGCATCCACATTTTCTGTTTCTGTATAAGTAAGTACTTGACGTACATCTTTTGTATACACTACTTTTGATTCGAGTGAATCCCACAGTTGCATATTTTTTAATGTGTCCACACCATACTGCCCAGCAGGAACCGTTTCGGGCGTACCGAGTGCAATTTTTCCTGCTTGTTGTAAATCTTCAAAGGATTGAATTTGCTTTTCATTGCTTTTAGGCACGATTAATACTAAGTCATTGGCTAAAAGATCCGTTCCTAGCTTTTGATCGATCATTTCTTTCTCTACAAGCGCATCAAATTTATCCTTTGCTGCTGAAAAGAAAAGGTCTGCAGGAGCCCCTTGTAAAATTTGTTGCTGTAAAGCACCTGAACCTCCAAAGTTATAGAGGATTTTGATTGTATCGTGTTGTTGTTCATAAGTTGTTTTCAGTTCTTCTAAGGCATCCTGTAGACTAGCTGCCGCAGAAATTGTTAGTTCAACTGGTTCGTTTGTTGCCGCCTCTTGGTTACCACAGGCTGCTAATAGTCCAACTAGTACTAACATTGTCGCAAATAAACGATAATATTTTTTCACGATGAGTTTACTCCTTTTATAACTCGTTATAACAAGACATAACTAATTATAATCAGATATAAATAAAAAAGAAAGTTAGTAAGGGTAGAAAATGTCAAGATGTTCATAAGGCTATAAATACGTTACCATGTAAAATAGAGGCTTATAGGAGGAGAACTTTTACATGTCACAAGAACAATCCTATACGATTGAAGAGGTTGCACAATTATTAAAGGTTTCAAAATTAACAATTTATGATTTAGTGAAAAAGGGTGATTTGCCAGTTTTCCGCGTAGGACGGCAAATGCGGGTAGATCGTGCTGACTTGCAAACCTATATACAAAAACGAAAAACAGGTAGTATGCCAGCTGTGGCACAGGCTTCCATAGCCACTCCGACTAAAAATCATGCGAAAATTATAGTGAGTGGGCAAGATTTAGTATTAGATATTTTAGCAAAATATATCGAGAAACGACGATCTACGAAAGTATTACGCTCACATGAAGGTAGTTTTAATGGTGTAATGGCGTTGTATCACGGAGACTGTGATATTGCGAGTTTACATATGTTTGATGGGGATACAGGAGATTATAATACTCCTTATGTAAAAAAAATCTTTGTCAGCCATGCCTTTGTTCTCATCAATGTTGTATCACGTAAAGCAGGTTTCTATGTTCAAAAGGGGAATCCGCTGGAGATACGCACATTTGAAGATTTCCAAACAAAGACATTCACATTCATCAACCGTGAGAAAGGCTCAGGTGCTCGTACTCTGTTAGATGAGCAATTGCGCATTCACGGTATCGCTCCATCCACGATTTCAGGCTATACCCATGAAGAAATGAGCCACCTCGATGTCGCCTCTGCAGTTGCCAATGGACGTGCAGATGTTGGGATTGGAATTGAAAAAATCGCCAAGCTTATTCAGGTCGATTTTATACCAATGGTCACTGAACGTTACGATATTGTGTTATTAAAAACACCAGAAAATCAACCGCTCATCGATATGGTGAAGGAGATTTTAAATACACCTGATTTCCAATCTGAAGTAGCTGCATTAGGAGATTATGACATCTCTTTAATGGGCCAAGTCATGTATGAAACGCTATAATCAAAAATTCATATTGAGTTTAATAAAAAAATCAATTACAATTCTAACTAGGAAATTTTATGGTCGTTGTGTCAATTAGTATGGCACAGCAGCTATATTCTTTTAGGATACATGGTGAGATGGATAAATTAGTAGGTACTACTGCTAGGATATTAGCCCACCATAAAATAGCTTGCGTACTCAATGCGCAACTATTTTATGGTGGGCTTTTTTGTATAGTAAAAAGGAGATGGATGATGTGACATGGTCAGTATTACATATCATTGGCATTATTGCCTACGCCATTAGTGGAGCATTTGTTGCGTTACAGGCCAACTATTCTTTTATTGGCATATTTGTGCTTGGTCTGACAACGTCTTATGGTGGTTCCATTATCCGCAATGTTGTACTGGGTATCCCTGTGTCAGATATAAGGGAACGGCAATCCTTATTAGTCGTTTTAGTCACGCTGACGACCATTTTATTTGTCAAAAGGAACTGGATTCATCATTGGAACCGCTGGGGTTATTTCTTTGATTCAATTGGCCTAGCTTCTTTCGCAATACAAGGCGGATTGTTAGCAAAAAGCTTACATCACGACCTAGGTATCATTATTATAGCGTCGATGTTTACTGGTGTTGGTGGAGGCATGGTTCGAGATTTGTTAGCTGGTAGAACACCGCTTGCATTAAGAGAAGAAATCCATGCTGTCCTAACATTTGTATGTGCCCTTTGTATATGGTTAGGGTGGGACAGCCCGCTTGAATTGTCAGTCATTGTTATTTTTATAGTAGTGATTCGCATGTTATCGGTGAATAATAAATTAAAATGGAAGCTTCCTTTTAAACATTCCTATAAGAACGCAGAGGAAAAATAGGCTGATTGTCGAAATAGGTGAAGGTAGTTTTAATTCGAAAAAAGGAGGGGGGAAAATGACAATAGAACGTTTACGTGAGTGGTTACTATCCTCAAATAATACAGTGATTCTAACAGGAGCGGGCATGTCAACGGAAAGTGGAGTTCCTGATTTCCGTTCAGCATCTGGTTGGTGGAAACAAATGGATCCAAGAACTGTCGCGACAACGGAAGCATTAACAGATCATTACTCATTATTTCATGAATTTTATAAAACACGTATCGAAAACCTAGAAAAGGTGGCTCCCCATGAGGGACATCATATATTAGCTGATTGGGAACGAAGAGGTTTAGTGTCTCTAATCGCTACTCAAAATGTGGATGGTTTTCACCAATTGGCAGGAAGTCAATCCGTCGAGGAGTTACATGGTTCGATCCGGTCTATTCGTTGTCATCGTTGCCAGCAGGCGGCTGTCATGGCAAGCTTCTTGAATAAGGCTAGTTGCGCTCATTGTGGTGGGAAACTTCGTCCAAATGTTGTGCTCTTCGGAGAAAGCCTACCACAAGCAAGCTGGCACTGTTCAATGGAGGCAATTAAAACAGCTGAACTTGTCCTTGTCATTGGAACGAGTCTTGAGGTATATCCCGTCAACCAACTACCTATGATGACAACAGGAAAAACCGTGTATGTTAATATGGATATTTCACAGCAGACAACCCCATTTGATCTGACAGTGAGGGGGAAAATAAAAGAAGTGTTGCAAAAACTTCAAATTTAAAAAAGGCGCCCTTGCAATTTCAAGTGGCGCCTAAAACATTTGAGGTAGAAATTCCCTCATGAATCGTTGATTTTTTCGTAACCATATCTTCAAAATCATGCGATGTGTTAACAGTTTATGCCTTTTATTTGGTCTCGCCTTTGCTTCTATGAGGCTCTGTAAAAGAATACAAGTTTCAGTTGCAAAAGCTTGAGGTTCAACGAGAACATCCAGCTTGTAATTAATTAACTGGGCTGTCTGAACCTTGGCAAGTAATTGCGCAAATTGTGTATTCATGGTAGCGTAATTTTCCTCTAATTCTAGGTCAATCAATGCATAGAGCGTTTGCTCTATTTCAACTTCTAATTCCTCCAATAACTCTTTTGACGGCTGTGTCACTAGTTCACCCTCTTTTATACGACTAGATAACCAATAGCTGCACAAAGTACGCCAATTAGCAAGGTACTGGCAATATAGCTAATGGCTTGTCTCCATTTTTGTTGTTCTATAAGCTGTAGACATTCAAATCCAAAAGTAGAAAAAGTTGTGTAGGCTCCTAAAAAACCTATGCCAATTAATTGCCATAACCAATCACTAAGATGTAGGGCAAATAAGAAACCAAGCGCAAAGGAGCCTGTACAATTAATAATAAAAGTCGCCCATGGATAGGGATGTACAAGTAATTTTCCTAAATAAAATCTAGAAAGAGCGCCAAAAAATCCACCAATTCCAACTAAAATCATGCAATACGCCCCCTTGCAAGTCGTATTCCCAGCCATGTGCAAGCTAATCCACCTAAAACACTCACTGTAACATAGAGTACAGCCTGTAGCCACTCGCTATTTTCTAGGAGTAATAGTGTCTCTAAGGAAAATGTCGAAAAGGTAGTAAAAGCTCCACAAAACCCTGTACCTACTCCTAGTACAATAGGTGTGCGTTTTATAAATGAAGTAAAAAGCCATGCTAAGCAAAAGCAGCCCAGTAAATTAATAAACAGTGTTGTGAATGGAAATATTTCTGTATTGGGAACGGCGAGACTCAGATTATATCGACAGATGGCACCAAGAATTCCACCAATTCCCACGGCTAGAAATGACCTCAACATAAAAACCCCTTACTGAAAATGACTATAATGAAAGTGTATCATGAGACAAAAATTTTAGAAATATTTCAATTCAAGTTATGTCCCAAAATCGATTGTTAAAATGTATATAGTGTATAGAAAGTTATAGATGCGCATGAAATAATATTTCGAAATATTATATGTGGAAAATGAAATATCTTTTATTATAAGGACAATTCTTTGTCCCTCTTATGTGAAGCCGTTGACGGAAAACCCGGTGACGGCTAATCCATAAACGGAAATCCCGACACTACTAAATAATAAATAACTAAATAATAAATAACTAAATAATAAATAACTAAATAATAAATAACTAAATAATAAATAACTAAATAATAATTAACTAAATAAAGATGATGAGATAAGCATATTGAAGGAGTGCAACAGACGCAAAAAGAATATTCTATTGTCTACTACTGGGTATCAAAATCACTAGTCGTGTATTTCAGTCTTTAGGTTAATGTTTGTGCCGTAGAATTATTGTAAGGTTATAGACAACACTGTAATTTTAAGCATGTTCTCCCTTTGATTCCTTAGAGCATTTCAATGCTTTAAAGCGCTAACTATTTCCTGAAAATGATAAAAAATAACAGGGTGATAGTTGACAAATATTTCTATAGTGTGATAATCTTCAAGAACACTATAACAAATAAGCTAAAGGAGGGCATGACAATGTTAATTTTATCAGTATCAAATTCAATCACAGTTACATACATTGTCCGTGCCTAACGCTTTATTTACTATTGCAGAACTAGGTATGGAATTATCCTGCCTTTTATAAGAGACACTTACTCTTTTAGGGTATGTGTCTTTTTTTGTGCAAAAAAGGTTGTAGTGCAAACAAAAAAGGAGTGTATGTATATGACAAAAACAGTTAGAAGAATGATTTTCAAAAAGGAATTTCTAGAAAGTGGGTAGTCATCCACAACAGCACGGAGGAAAGAAGGTTATGATGTATGTTTGATGTGTTAAGTAAATTAGGCTGGTTCTTTAAAAAATACTGGAAGCAATATACAGTGGCCATTGTTCTACTAATGGTTGCCAGTGGATTAGAGGTTGTCCCTCCCTATTTACTCGGTTCTATTATAGATCTATTGACTGCAGGAGAAATGACACCAGCTATTTTAACAAAATATGTCTTGATTTTTATTGGGATTATTATTGGGGGCTATTTATTAAATTTTGTGTGGCAATTCCGACTATTTGAAGGAGCTATCAACCTTGAGAAAATTTTACGTCGTAATTTAATGCAGCATTTTTTACGTATGACCCCAACATTTTATGAAAAAAACCGTACCGGTGACCTGATGGCTCGTGCAACAAATGACTTGAATGCCGTATCCACGACAGCAGGTTTTGGCATTATGACGTTGATTGATTCAACGATTTATATGGGCTTTATCATTTTTGCGATGGGCTATATGATTTCGTGGAAGCTTACATTTTTTGCTATGTTACCGGTTCCTATTATGGCGATCCTCATTCAATATTTAGGGAAAATTGTTCATGAGCGATATATGAAGGCACAAGATGCTTTTGGGGAACTAAATGATAGTGTGCTAGAATCTGTAGCAGGAGTGCGAGTGGTGCGTGCCTATGTGCAGGAAAAAAAGGATGAGGCTAATTTTGCAGATATGAGTGAAGTTGTGTATGCGAAAAATATTCATACAGCGAAAATCAATGCTTTATTTGGCCCGATTACAAAAGTCGGAACAGGCATTAGCTATGTTGTAGCACTTGGTTACGGGGCTCATTTAGTGGCAACTGAGGCGATGACGGTTGGACAACTGGTCACGTTTAATGTTTATTTAGGTTTGGCTGTTTGGCCAATATTTGCGATTGGTGAGCTCATCAATGTTATGCAGCAGGGGAATGCCTCATTAGATCGCGTGCAGGAAACCTTGAACTACGAGGCGGATGTTCAAAATATTCCGAATCCACAAATGATTGCGACACCAAATGCGATTGGCTTTGATGCCTTAACATTCCAATATCCGATGAGTCAGGTGAAAAACCTACAGCAGATTTCACTTTCCTTGAAAAAAGGCCAAACGCTTGGCATTGTTGGCAAAACGGGAGCAGGTAAAACAACCTTCCTACGCCAATTATTGCGAGAATACCCAATCGGTCAGGGACAGCTTTCCATTGACGGTATCGATATTACCGCTCAAACGAAGGAGCAGATCCTCGATTGGCTTGGTTATGTGCCACAAGATCATGTGTTATTCTCACGAACTATTCGTGAAAATATATTATTTGGGAAAGAAGATGCAACACAAGCAGAGTTGCAGCAGGCGATACGTGCCGCGTATTTTGAAAAGGATTTAGACAATCTACCAATGGGTCTTGAAACACTTGTTGGAGAAAAGGGTGTCTCTCTTTCAGGGGGTCAAAAACAACGTGTGTCTATTGCACGTGCTTTAATTAAAGATCCTGAAATTTTAATGCTGGATGATTCGCTCTCCGCTGTCGACGCGAAGACAGAGGCAAGAATTATTGAAAATATTCAGCGTGAACGTCAAGGTAAAACGACGATTATTACGACACATCGCTTGTCTGGTATTCAGCATGCCGATGTCATCATCGTACTGGATGATGGGCAAATTGTAGAGCAGGGAACACATGAGGAACTTCTTGCGCAACAAGGATGGTATAAAGAGCAATTTGACCGTCAGCAGCTAGAAGGAGGTGCCTCATGACTACGAGTCAACGTTTAATACGCTATGCGATGTATTTTAAAAAGCCGATACTATTAGGCTTATTCTTCCTAACAATTGCCGTATTCACGGAGCTTGTTGGACCGTTTATTGCGAAACATATTATTGATAATTACATGACAATCGGTCATATAGAAATCAAACCGATTACATGGTTGCTCATTGTTTATTTACTTTTAGCCATTGCAACAGCCATATTACGTTATTTTATGTATATTTATTTGCAAATTGGGGCAAACCGTGTCATCCAAAAATTACGTAAAGATGTCTTTGAACATATTCAAACTTTACCGATCCAATACTTTGACAATTTACCAGCGGGTAAAATTGTTGCTCGTGTAACAAACGATACAGAGGCAGTTCGGAATTTATATGTACAGGTACTATCCAATTTTGTGGCGAGCTTCATTTCTATTTTCGGGGTGTATATAGCGCTCTTTATTTTAAATTGGAAAATGGCAATGCTTGCTTTAACCATGATTCCAATTGTTTATGTGTGGATGATTTTATATCGAAAATTTGCCTCTAAATATAACGATGTCATTCGTACAAAAATTGCAGATATTAATGCCATGATTAATGAATCCATTCAGGGCATGACAATTATTCAGGCGTTCCGTCGTGAGCAGCAAATGACGAAGGAATTTGATGACATGAATAATGAGCATTATGCGTATGAACGTAAGCTGCTGGTGCTTGATTCAGCTACATCCTTTAACCTTGTGAATACGCTAAGACTTATCATGTTTACGGTCTTTATTTTCTACTTTGGTACACGCTCATTCACAGCAACTGAAGTGATTACAGCAGGGACATTGTATGCATTTGTTGATTACTTAACAAAGCTATTTAATCCGATCACGAATATTGTGAACCAGTTTTCACAGCTTGAGCGTTCACTCATTGCAGGTAAACGTGTCTTTGAGGTGCTAGATACGAATGGTGAGCCTGTTTCTGAAAAGAGCATCCCACGATATAAAGGAAATGTGGTTTTCGAAGATGTTTCCTTTGCCTATAAAGATAATGAATATGTGCTGAAAAACCTGTCATTTGAAGCACATCAAGGTGAAACAATAGCCTTAGTTGGTCATACAGGTTCAGGGAAAAGTTCCATTATGAACTTGTTGTTCCGCTTCTACGACCCATCAAAAGGCAAAATAACCATTGATGGCATTGATATTACTTCTGTTCCACGTCAAACGATGCGTGAACATATGGGTATTGTGCTACAGGACCCTTACTTATTTACGGGTACGATTGCATCCAATGTTAGCTTAAATAACCCGCGCATCTCTCACGAGAAAATAGAAGCTTCCTTAAATGCTGTAGGGGGAGAACGTGTTTTAGCTAATTTACCAAATGGCTATGAGGAACCAGTTATTGAGAAGGGCAGCACATTATCTTCAGGACAACGTCAGTTGATTTCGTTTGCACGCGCCCTGGCGTTTGATCCAGCAATTTTAATATTGGATGAAGCGACATCGAATATTGATACGGAAACGGAAGAAATTATTCAGCATGCGATGGATGTCCTGAAAAAAGGACGAACAACGTTTATTATTGCCCATCGACTTTCTACCATTAAAAATGCAGATCGTATTCTTGTGCTTGATCGAGGAAAAATTGTAGAAAACGGCACGCATGATGAACTGCTAGCGCTTGGCGGAATTTATGACAAGATGTATCAAATGCAGGCGAACTCCTTACAATAATAGCTTAAAAGCCCCACTTCAACTGTGAAGCGGGGCTTTTCTATTTATCTTACATATTTGAAGACATTGATAAAGAATAACAGGACAGACAGCGCTACAGCAATTCCACCACCAGACACGAAAAGCTCAAATAACCAGCGTGGTACATCCCAATACACCATCATCATGCCAACAAAAAGGAAGGGTAAACCGAGATTGTAAAGCCAGAACTGTGCTTTGGCGAGACCTGTCTCCGCAGCATTTTTATAAGTCGAATAAATTAAACCAATGAATCCAGTAGTCAGCCAACCTACCACACCAATATGAGCATGTGTCGCTTTCCATTGAAGTTGAACCGTATAATGCATAAACAGGCCAAAAGCAAAAACAATTAATAAATAAAAGACTGAAACCTTTATCCATTTAGCACCCATTATCCACAACTCCTTTCTTGAAAGTGATTTTAGCTAGCTGCTACAGTATATTCTTGTCAAATTAAAAAGATGCTTGTATGTATTTGAAAATAAATGTTGTTGGTTTTCACTAAACTAAAATATTTAATGAGAACTTTTTGTAGTATGTAAACTTTTCATGGAGTTCTGCGTTGTATAGGCAGAAGGGGGGTGGACATGGTAAAGCAATCAATGAATGCGTTTCTACAGCAAGCAGGAACGCTGCTATATCGTTATTTGAGAAAACGTGGATTAGCCCATGAGGATGCAGAAGATATCGTCCAAGATACATGTTATAAATTTTTATTACATAAAAATGGAATTCAGTCAGACAAAGTAATGAGTTGGTTATATCGTGTAGCAACCAATCAATTTTATGATCTCAAGAGAAAAGAAACGCGTCATCCAACAACAGAATTAGAGGAAGTTCAATTGACTTCATTCATTCATATTCCTGAGATCCAGATGCTAAAGAAAGAAAAATTAAAGGACATACAGAACACACTGGAAACGCTATCCATTTTGCATCAGGAATTATTAATCCTGAAATATGAGCTGGGATTATCGTATAAGGAAATTTCAGCCTTGATGAATAAGAATGAAAACACACTAAAAACGCATGTCAGACGTGCTAGGGAAGAATTTACTGAACGATTTAAGGAGGATATTCATGATGAATAATGAAGAAAATGAATTTTTGTTTGATGATAGACAAACGAAAAAAATAATGAGAAAGGCAAGGTTTTGGTCAACAGTCAAAATGATTGGGATTACATTGGTCGTTACACCAATTGTGCTAATAGCATTATGGTATGGGCTGAGGGCTTTATCGTTAAATAGTGCACAAAAAGTAATGGATGATATTCATTTATTTAACGAAATAAGTGGGCCCAATGTCCAAATTAGTAATCAGGTTTATGACGATCATTTGCTGGGAGGGAAAATAACAACAACAACCTATAAGGTGCTTGGAGATCAGCATCGGCCATATATTTGGCAGCCTATCAAAAGCGATTATAATTTATTTGGAACGCTTACACGAACGGCCATTTCTAGCCCCATCCAAATAGAAGGTTCAGAATCACTGGCCGAAACATATCAATTCGAACGGTTTAATGACTACACAGGTGACCGAGAAATGTTTTTTTATCATCCAAGGATTTCCTACGACCATTATCAAAATAATGTTAGTGAACTGCATCAATTGGAGAAAAATACTTTAGTAGAAATAGCTATTTCTTTTAATGAAGCCTATGATTTTGGTGAAATTAAAAGAAAGCTACCTTCTGAAGTACAAGTAGATTGGTGGTGGGTGGATGCCTATACAGATGATACACTAGATTTTTTTAAGCAAGGACAGAATACTATTTCAGCCAATGATCCATACATTTATGGCTTTCAATCAGAGCAATCCAAACCAAAACCTCGACGCTCTTCAAACGATGAGGTTGAGACCTTTATTCGAAACATTGAGCTTCTGCGTAAAAGCAAGAACTTTGAGTGGGAAACAAACCAGGTTTATCAAGCTTTAGTAGGGGAAAATGGCACCCTGGAGAAAAGTGATGTGAAAATAAGTGGGGCTGTAGTAACTGGTACTCCAGAGCAATTGCAGTCTTTACAAGGACAAACCTACATTAAAGGGTCTATATTTGGGGTAATATCAAATCAGAAATAGAGCGCTGGAAAAGAGAATCGGCACAATCATGTAGAAAGATCAATTTTAAAAAAGCTTATTTTGGATGAACCCTTCTCCAGAATAGGCTCTTTTATCGGAAACAATTTAGTTTAAAATTAAATAGTTTAATGTTAAACTATTAACAGATAAACAAGAAGGAGATGTTGTTGCAATGGGTAAACTACAAAACAAAGTGGTCATCATTACTGGTGGTGCAGGTGGTATTGGTAGTGGAATGGCAAAAGCTATGGTAAAGGAAGGGGCGATTGTTACAATTGTTGACTTAAATGCAGAAGCAGGCGAGGCAATGGCAAAAGAATTACAAGAAATGTCTCCGAAGTCTATGTTTTTACAGGCTAATCTAATGGAACGCGACCAATTACCAAAAATTATTGATACAGTCGTAGAAAAATACGGTAAACTAGATGTGCTAGTTAATAACGCTCATGCTGCTAAACAAGTTACAATAGAAGAAACTACACAAGCAGATCTTGATTTGTCATTTGGAACAGGCTTTTATCCAACCTTCTATTTAATGCAAGCAGCCCTACCGCATTTAAAAGAAACTAAGGGTAATATTATTAACTTTGCATCTGGAGCAGGCATTCAAGGTCATGAAACACAGGCTGCTTATGCCGCTGCCAAGGAAGCCATTCGTGGTATTTCCCGTGTTGCCGCAAATGAATGGGGACGTTTTGGTATTAATGTCAATATCATTAGTCCGCTTGCTGATTCACCAGGTGTACAAGCATGGGCAAAAGCACAGCCAGAGTATTATGAAGCGGTGAGAAGTAAAATCCCGTTAGGCCGTTTTGGTGATATTGAGCAAGATATTGGTCGAGTAGCTGTTTTCTTAGCTTCTGACGATTCTCAATACATTACAGGTCAAACGATTATGGTGGATGGAGGCTCACTAATGCTTCATTAATTCTCAGCGTTTGAGGAGGATTTTTTTGAAACAGACAAATATTTTTAAACTGATTCATATGATTGAACAGGTGAACAATGCGAATATTATACGTTTTACAAAAGCGTTCCCATATCCTTTAGGAATTTCACCAATTTTAGTTTTAAATGAGCTACATGTCAAAGGCCCTCAAAAACAAGCCGAATTAGCTGAGACAATCGGCTATACAAAAGGTGCTATGACGAGCATTGCCGAAAAGCTGGTCAAGCTTGGATTAGCAGAAAGACTATATGATCCATCCGACCGTCGCACCATTCGCTTACAAATTACAGACGAGGGTCAAAGTGCTTTAGCAAAGGCTCAATCTATCGGAAAAGAGGTCTTTGTACAGCTTTTTGAAGTATTAGATGATGAGGAAATTGCCCAATACTTGCGGATTCAAGAAAAATTAGTACAGGGTATCCAGCAGAAATAACCATGTAAAAAATCAACCTACCTTTTAAGAGGTGGGTTGATTTTTCTTTGTTTAGGCGGATAACTGGCGGATAAAATTCAAAATGTGACGGATAAAAAGAGGATTCTGGCGGATAGCCTTCTTTTTTTGCATGATAGAAAGTCAAGTCCTAATTATCTGTCTCTTATACACATCTGACGCTGCCGACGATCTTACGCGAGCTGCTCTCTCTTGTCCCCGTGCGCCCCTGCAACCTATCGCCCGACAGTCACTATCCTACCTCAGTCATGTG
>NZ_MDGU01000016.1:0-5008 GCF_001705465.1 Lysinibacillus sp. AR18-8 | reverse complement strand
GAGATGTGTATAAGAGACAGAGCTTAACTTCCGTGTTCGGTATGGGAACGGGTGTGACCTCTTTGCCATCATCACTAGACTTTGTATTTAATTGAAAGATTTATTCTTTCAAAACTGGATAAACGGTGCATTGAATGTTTCAAACTTTTTTGGTTAAGTCCTCGATCGATTAGTATTCGTCAGCTCCATGTGTCACCACACTTCCACCTCGAACCTATCTACCTCATCGTCTTTGAGGGATCTTACTTACTTGCGTAATGGGAAATCTCATCTTGAGGGGGGCTTCATGCTTAGATGCTTTCAGCACTTATCCCGTCCACACATAGCTACCCAGCGATGCCTTTGGCAAGACAACTGGTACACCAGCGGTGTGTCCATCCCGGTCCTCTCGTACTAAGGACAGCTCCTCTCAAATTTCCTACGCCCACGACGGATAGGGACCGAACTGTCTCACGACGTTCTGAACCCAGCTCGCGTACCGCTTTAATGGGCGAACAGCCCAACCCTTGGGACCGACTACAGCCCCAGGATGCGATGAGCCGACATCGAGGTGCCAAACCTCCCCGTCGATGTGGACTCTTGGGGGAGATAAGCCTGTTATCCCCGGGGTAGCTTTTATCCGTTGAGCGATGGCCCTTCCATGCGGAACCACCGGATCACTAAGCCCGTCTTTCGACCCTGCTCGACTTGTAGGTCTCGCAGTCAAGCTCCCTTGTGCCTTTACACTCTACGAATGATTTCCAACCATTCTGAGGGAACCTTTGGGCGCCTCCGTTACCTTTTAGGAGGCGACCGCCCCAGTCAAACTGTCCGCCTGACACTGTCTCCTGCCCCGCTAAGGGGCATGGGTTAGAATTTCAATACAACCAGGGTAGTATCCCACCGACGCCTCCTTCGAAGCTGGCGCTCCGAGATCTCTGGCTCCTACCTATCCTGTACAAGTTGTACCAAAATTCAATATCAGGCTACAGTAAAGCTCCACGGGGTCTTTCCGTCCTGTCGCGGGTAACCTGCATCTTCACAGGTACTATAATTTCACCGAGTCTCTCGTTGAGACAGTGCCCAGATCGTTACGCCTTTCGTGCGGGTCGGAACTTACCCGACAAGGAATTTCGCTACCTTAGGACCGTTATAGTTACGGCCGCCGTTTACTGGGGCTTCAATTCGCAGCTTCGCTTGCGCTAACCACTCCTCTTAACCTTCCAGCACCGGGCAGGCGTCAGCCCCTATACGTCACCTTACGGTTTTGCAGAGACCTGTGTTTTTGCTAAACAGTCGCCTGGGCCTATTCACTGCGGCTCTCATGCGCTTGCACGCTCAAGAGCACCCCTTCTCCCGAAGTTACGGGGTCATTTTGCCGAGTTCCTTAACGAGAGTTCTCTCGCACACCTTAGGATTCTCTCCTCGACTACCTGTGTCGGTTTGCGGTACGGGCACCTCTCACCTCGATAGAGGCTTTTCTTGGCAGTGTGAAATCAGGAACTTCGTCCATACGGACTCGCCATCACAGCTCAACGTTACAGTGTGCGGATTTGCCTACACACACGCCTTACTGCTTGGACGCGCACAACCAACGGCGCGCTTACCCTATCCTACTGCGTCCCCCCATTTCTCAAACGGTGAGGAGGTGGTACAGGAATATCAACCTGTTGTCCATCGCCTACGCCTATCGGCCTCGGCTTAGGTCCCGACTAACCCTGAGCGGACGAGCCTTCCTCAGGAAACCTTAGTCATACGGTGGACGGGATTCTCACCCGTCTTTCGCTACTCATACCGGCATTCTCACTTCTAAGCGCTCCACCAGTCCTTCCGATCTGACTTCAACGCACTTAGAACGCTCTCCTACCACTGACATCGTAGATGTCAATCCACAGCTTCGGTGAATCGTTTAGCCCCGATACATTTTCGGCGCAGCGTCACTCGACCAGTGAGCTATTACGCACTCTTTAAATGATGGCTGCTTCTAAGCCAACATCCTGGTTGTCTGTGCAACGCCACATCCTTTTCCACTTAACGATTACTTTGGGACCTTAGCTGGTGGTCTGGGCTGTTTCCCTTTTGACTACGGATCTTATCACTCGCAGTCTGACTCCCGTGTATAAATATCTGGCATTCGGAGTTTGTCTGAATTCGGTAAACCGGGATGGCCCCCTAGTCCAAACAGTGCTCTACCTCCAGTATTCTCATCACGAGGCTAGCCCTAAAGCTATTTCGGAGAGAACCAGCTATCTCCAAGTTCGATTGGAATTTCTCCGCTACCCACACCTCATCCCCGCACTTTTCAACGTGCGTGGGTTCGGGCCTCCAGTAAGTGTTACCTCACCTTCACCCTGGACATGGGTAGATCACCTGGTTTCGGGTCTACGACCACGTACTATTTCGCCCTATTCAGACTCGCTTTCGCTGCGGCTCCGCCTTCTAAAGCTTAACCTCGCACGTAATCGTAACTCGCCGGTTCATTCTACAAAAGGCACGCTATCACCCATTAACGGGCTCTAACTACTTGTAGGCACACGGTTTCAGGATCTCTTTCACTCCCCTTCCGGGGTGCTTTTCACCTTTCCCTCACGGTACTGGTTCACTATCGGTCACTAGGTAGTATTTAGCCTTGGGAGATGGTCCTCCCGGATTCCGACGGAATTTCACGTGTTCCGCCGTACTCAGGATCCACTCAGGAGAGAACGAACTTTCGACTACAGGGCTTTTACCTGCTCTGGCGGACCTTTCCAAGTCGCTTCATCTAACTCGCTCTTTTGTAACTCCGTATAGAGTGTCCTACAACCCCAAGAGGCAAGCCTCTTGGTTTGGGCTCTTCCCGTTTCGCTCGCCGCTACTCAGGGAATCGATTTTTCTTTCTCTTCCTCCAGGTACTTAGATGTTTCAGTTCCCTGGGTCTGCCTTCAAGACGCTATGTATTCACGTCAAGATACTACGCGATTAAACGTAGTGGGTTCCCCCATTCGGAAATCTCCGGATCAAAGCTCACTTACAGCTCCCCGAAGCATATCGGTGTTAGTGCCGTCCTTCTTCGGCTCCTAGTGCCAAGGCATTCGCCGTGCGCCCTTAATAACTTAACCAAGTTATTAAGCCTATAAAAAACTTAAAAAAATAAATGTGTTTGTTACAATTTCAATGTCGTTTTATCCAGTTTTCAAAGAACAAGTTTTGAAGTGTTTCATTCAGATAGAATGAACCTTCAAAACTGAACGCAAAACGTAATCTTACAAACCCAAGGTTTGTATTCCGAAATAATCCTTAGAAAGGAGGTGATCCAGCCGCACCTTCCGATACGGCTACCTTGTTACGACTTCACCCCAATCATCTATCCCACCTTCGGCGGCTGGCTCCAAAAGGTTACCTCACCGACTTCGGGTGTTACAAACTCTCGTGGTGTGACGGGCGGTGTGTACAAGGCCCGGGAACGTATTCACCGCGGCATGCTGATCCGCGATTACTAGCGATTCCGGCTTCATGTAGGCGAGTTGCAGCCTACAATCCGAACTGAGAACGACTTTATCGGATTAGCTCCCTCTCGCGAGTTGGCAACCGTTTGTATCGTCCATTGTAGCACGTGTGTAGCCCAGGTCATAAGGGGCATGATGATTTGACGTCATCCCCACCTTCCTCCGGTTTGTCACCGGCAGTCACCTTAGAGTGCCCAACTAAATGATGGCAACTAAGATCAAGGGTTGCGCTCGTTGCGGGACTTAACCCAACATCTCACGACACGAGCTGACGACAACCATGCACCACCTGTCACCGTTGCCCCCGAAGGGGAAACTATATCTCTACAGTGGTCAACGGGATGTCAAGACCTGGTAAGGTTCTTCGCGTTGCTTCGAATTAAACCACATGCTCCACCGCTTGTGCGGGCCCCCGTCAATTCCTTTGAGTTTCAGTCTTGCGACCGTACTCCCCAGGCGGAGTGCTTAATGCGTTAGCTGCAGCACTAAGGGGCGGAAACCCCCTAACACTTAGCACTCATCGTTTACGGCGTGGACTACCAGGGTATCTAATCCTGTTTGCTCCCCACGCTTTCGCGCCTCAGCGTCAGTTACAGACCAGAAAGTCGCCTTCGCCACTGGTGTTCCTCCAAATCTCTACGCATTTCACCGCTACACTTGGAATTCCACTTTCCTCTTCTGCACTCAAGTCCCCCAGTTTCCAATGACCCTCCACGGTTGAGCCGTGGGCTTTCACATCAGACTTAAAGGACCGCCTGCGCGCGCTTTACGCCCAATAATTCCGGACAACGCTTGCCACCTACGTATTACCGCGGCTGCTGGCACGTAGTTAGCCGTGGCTTTCTAATAAGGTACCGTCAAGGTACAGCCAGTTACTACTGTACTTGTTCTTCCCTTACAACAGAGTTTTACGATCCGAAAACCTTCTTCACTCACGCGGCGTTGCTCCATCAGGCTTTCGCCCATTGTGGAAGATTCCCTACTGCTGCCTCCCGTAGGAGTCTGGGCCGTGTCTCAGTCCCAGTGTGGCCGATCACCCTCTCAGGTCGGCTACGCATCGTCGCCTTGGTGAGCCGTTACCTCACCAACTAGCTAATGCGCCGCGGGCCCATCCTATAGCGACAGCCGAAACCGTCTTTCAGTCTTTCACCATGAAGCAAAAGAGATTATTCGGTATTAGCCCCGGTTTCCCGGAGTTATCCCAAACTATAGGGTAGGTTGCCCACGTGTTACTCACCCGTCCGCCGCTAACGTCAAAGGAGCAAGCTCCTTTTCTGTTCGCTCGACTTGCATGTATTAGGCACGCCGCCAGCGTTCGTCCTGAGCCAGGATCAAACTCTCCATAAAAGAAATTTGATTAGCTCAAATTGTTTTGCTGGCATCATGTTTGATGTCCAAAATTTTTGTTTTGTTCACTAACCTGTCTCTTATACACATCTGACGCTGCCGACGATCTTACGCGTTTCTGTTTCTTCTTTTTTCTTTTTTTCTATAATTTAATGAATCTAATCTATCCCTAATTTTTCATTGTTCTTTTTTATTTT